>NZ_JBEZWN010000037.1:79882-81991 GCF_040637495.1 Streptomyces sp. NPDC029044 | reverse complement strand
GGGATGGCCGGGGTCTTGGCCAGGATCTCGGAGACCGGGTAGCGGGATTCCCGCCGGACGGCCATGAAGATGCGCGGCATGACGGGGAAGTGGAACGCCATGTGGCACTCGTCGCCGCCGCTCGGGTAGTCGCCGAAGTAGTCGACGACGTCCTCGGGCCACTGGTTGGCCTCCGCCAGCAGCACCGTGTCCGGGTACTGCGCGTCGATCTCCTTGCGCACCCGCTTCAGGAAGTCGTGCGTCTCCGGGAGGTTCTCGCAGTTGGTGCCCTCCTGCTGGTACAGGTACGGCACGGCGTCCAGCCGGAACCCGTCGATGCCGAGGTCCAGCCAGAACTTCAGGGCGGAGATCATCTCCTCCTGCACGGCCGGGTTCTCGTAGTTGAGGTCCGGCTGGTGGGAGAAGAACCGGTGCCAGTAGTACTGCTTGCGGACCGGGTCGTAGGTCCAGTTGGAGGCCTCGGTGTCGACGAAGATGATCCGCGCGTCCTGGAACTGCTTGTCGTCGTCCGCCCACACGTAGTAGTCGCCGTAGGGCCCGTCGGGGTCCTTGCGCGACTCCTGGAACCAGGGGTGCTGGTCACTGGTGTGGTTCATGACGAAGTCGATGATCACGCGCATGCCGCGCTGGTGGGCGGCGTCGACGAACTCCACGAAGTCCGCGAGGTCGCCGAACTCGGGCAGCACGGCCGTGTAGTCGGAGACGTCGTAGCCGCCGTCGCGCAGGGGTGACTTGAAGAACGGCGGCAGCCACAGGCAGTCGACGCCGAGCCACTGGAGGTAGTCGAGCTTCGCGGTCAGGCCCTTGAGGTCGCCGACGCCGTCGCCGTTGCTGTCCTGGAAGGAGCGGACGAGCACCTCGTAGAAGACGGCGCGTTTGAACCACTCCGGGTCGCGGTCCCGGGCGGGAGTGTCCTCGAAGGTGTCCGGAACGGGTTCGTTGACGATCATGTTGTGGGTGACCCTCCGATCTCCGGGGTGGACGGTCGCAGAACCGTGAAGACGTGCGCGGGCCTGCGGCCCGGTTCGAGGCGCACATAGTTGGCCCTGCCCCAGTGGTAGATCTCGCCGGTGAGCTCGTCGCGCACCGGCACCGACTCGTGCCAGTCCAGGCCGAGTTGCGGCATGTCCAACGAGACCGTGGCCTCCTGGGTGTGGTGGGGGTCGAGGTTCGCGACCACCAGAACCGTGTTCGAACCCTTCCGCTTCGAGTAGGCGATCACCGCTTCCTGGTCGGCGTGGTGGAAGTGGAGGTCCCGCAGCTGCTGGAGGGCCGGATTCTCCCGGCGGACGGTGTTGAGGCGGGTGAGGAGCCGGGTGATGGTGCGGCCCTCGCGTTCGGCGGTGTCCCAGTCGCGGTGCCTGAGCTGGTACTTCTCCGAGTCGAGGTACTCCTCGCTGCCCTCTTTGAGCGGGGTGTTCTCACACAGCTCGTAGCCGGAGTAGATGCCCCAGGTCGGCGACAGGGTCGCCGCGAGCACGGCCCGGACCTCGAAGGCGGGCCGGCCGCCGTGCTGGAGGTAGGCGTGCAGGATGTCGGGGGTGTTGGCGAAGAAGTTCGGCCGCATGTAGGAGGCGGCCTCACCGGACAGCTCGGTCAGGTACTCGGTCAGCTCCTGCTTGGTGTTGCGCCAGGTGAAATACGTGTACGACTGCTGGAAACCGATCTGGGCCAGGGTGTGCATCATCGCCGGCCGCGTGAACGCCTCGGCCAGGAAGATCACATCCGGATCCGCGCGGTTGACCTCCCCGATCACCCGCTCCCAGAACACCACCGGCTTGGTGTGCGGATTGTCCACCCGGAAGATCCGCACCCCGGCGTCCATCCAGTGCCGCAGCACCCGCACCGTCTCGGCGACCAGACCGTCCATGTCGGCGTCGAAGGCGATCGGGTAGATGTCCTGGTACTTCTTCGGCGGGTTCTCCGCATAGGCGATGGTGCCGTCGGGGCGGTGGTGGAACCACTCCGGGTGCTTCTGTACCCAGGGATGGTCCGGCGAGCACTGCAACGCGAAGTCCAGCGCCACCTCCATGCCCAGCTCCCGCGCCCGCTGGACGAAGGCGACGAAGTCCTCCAGCGTGCCCAGAGCGGGGTGCACCGCGTCGTGAC
>NZ_JBEZWN010000037.1:0-79784 GCF_040637495.1 Streptomyces sp. NPDC029044 | reverse complement strand
AAGTCCAGCGCCACCTCCATGCCCAGCTCCCGCGCCCGCTGGACGAAGGCGACGAAGTCCTCCAGCGTGCCCAGAGCGGGGTGCACCGCGTCGTGACCGCCCTCGGGCGAGCCGATCGCCCAGGGCACCCCGACATCGTCGGGGCCGGGGGAGAGGGTGTTGTTCTTCCCCTTGCGGAAGGTGGTGCCGATCGGGTGGATCGGCGGCAGGTAGACCACGTCGAAGCCCATCGCCGCGATCGCCGGCAACCGGCGGGCCGCCGTGGCGAACGTGCCGTGCGGCTGCTCGCGCGTGCCCTCGGAGCGCGGGAAGAACTCGTACCAGGAGCCGTACAGCGCCCGCTCCCGCTCCACCAGCAGCGGCAACGGCTCACTGCTGGTCACCAGATCCCGCAGCGGATACCGCGCCAGGACCTCCTCCACCTCCGGCGTCAGCGCCCCCGCCAGACGGGCCGCCGCGGGGCGGTCCTCGTCCCGCAGGGCGTCGACGGCGGAGAGGATCACGTCGCGCAGTCCCTCCTCCTCGGGCACCCCGGCGGCCGCCCGTTCGTACAGACGCGCGCCCTCCTCCAGGACGACGTCCGTGTCCATGCCGGCCGGGATCTTGATCTCGGCGTGGTGACGCCAGGTACCGACCGGGTCCCCCCAAGCCTCGACGGTGAACGTCCACAGGCCGGGTTCCCCGGCGGTGACCGTGGCGCCCCAGCGGTCCGTCCCCGGGGCCAGCTCCCGCAGGGGCGTCCACGGCCCGGGCCGGCCCTCGGGGTCCTTCAGGACGACATTGGCCGCCACGGCGTCGTGCCCCTCCCGGAACACGGTCGCCGAGATCTCGAAGGTCTCGCCGGTGACGGCCTTGGCCGGCCGGCGCCCCTGCTGGACCGCCGGGCGGACGTCGAGGACGGGTATGCGCCCGACGGCGGTCGCGTCGCCCGGTGGTGGTGGCGAGGCCGGCGGACCGGCATCGGCGGGGCGCGCGGGGCGTGCTTCGCCGCCGGGCGCGCGCGCCCCGGTGGTGCGGCGGTTGGGGGGTGCTGGCGAATGGTGCTTGGCGGGCATGACCGCTCCTGTCCGCGTCAACGTGGGTGGGCGGAGGTCTGTGGGGAGGTGGGTCCTGCTTGGTGCTCCTGAGAGGGGTACCCGCAGGAGCCTTCCCACCCTATTCGGGTGGGCAATCCGGCACTTTGTTAACTACTCACGCGTATGTCGACACACAAGACCGGCCTCGTCCGCGACGGACGAGGCCGGCCCCCTGACATGGCTGCTCCTTCGCCCTACTCGCGCGGCACCCGCAGTAACTTGTCCGGCGAACCGACGCCTCGGCCGGAGACCTTCCCGGTCGCCGCTCCGGCCGTCAAAGCCCTCCCGACCTGGGACGGAGTCGCTTTCGGATGATCGTCCAGATACAGCGCGGCCGCGCCCGCGGCGTGCGGGGACGCCATCGAGGTACCCGAAGAGGTGGCCCGCGCGGTGTCGCTCGCGGCGGACGCGGAGGTGATGCCGACGCCCGGGGCGAACAGATCGAGCGCCGGACCGTGGTTGGAGAAGGCCGATTTCGTATCCCCCCGGTCGGTCGCCCCGACCGTGATGGCCTGCTTGACGCTCCCCGGGGAGTACAGGCCGGCCGGCATGCCGTCGTTGCCCGCGGCGACCGTGTACGTGACGCCGGAGGCGATGGAGGCACGGACGGCGGCGTCCAGCCGGTCGTTGCGCGGGCCGCCCAGGCTCAGGTTGGCGACCGCGGGCTTCCTCGCGTGCCGGGTCACCCAGTCGATCCCGGCGATCACCCGGGCCGTGGTGCCCCCGCCCGCGGCGTCGAGGACGCGCACGGAGACGATCCGGGCCCTCTTGGCGACGCCGTGGTCCGTCCCCGCGACCGTGCCGGCGACGTGCGTCCCGTGGCCGTTGGCGTCCGAGGCGACCCGGTCGTTCCCGACGAAGTCCCAGCCGTGGCCCGCCCGGCCGCCGAAGTCCCGGTGCGTGGTCCGGACGCCGGTGTCGATCACGTAGACCGTCACCCCGGCACCGGCCTTCCCGGGCCAGGTGTAGCTCCGGTCCAGCGGCAGCTTCGGCTGGTCGACGCGGTCCAGCCCCCAGGACGGGGGGTTCTTCCGGGTGCCGTCGAGCCGTACGCGGGTGTCCTGGACGACCGAGGCGACCCGGGGGTCGGCGGCCAGCCGCCCGGCCTGTCTCTCGTCCGCGCGGACCGCGTAGCCGTTCAGGACCGTGCCGTAGGTGTGGCTGATCTCCACCCCGTACCGTCCGGCGAGCCCCTTTCCGGCCGCCGACCCGGCAACCGTGCCCTCCCTCAGCGTCACCAGGTAACTTCCGTGCACGGAGCCGGGTGATCCGGCGCCGAGTATCCGCCCCTCCGGTACGGCGTGCGCGGGCAGGGTGGTGGCCGAAAACGCCGCGGCACAGACCGCCGCCACCAGGCCCCCCGTCCGGCGCAGACGCCGCTCGCGCGTCCGAGCCATGGTCCGAGTTCCCCTCCTCGACTCGGCGTACGGCTGCCGCGCGGCGCCGCGTACGGCGGGCACGGGCCGGTTACGCCAGAGGCAGCCTCTCGTGACGTGTGAAGCACCACAAGGACGCCTATGGGTGCGGAATCGGCCATATCCGCGGATGGTGCTGTTCAGGCCGATCGGGCGGCGGGCGGCGGAGCCTCAGCGGTGGAGGCACCGACGCCGGTACTGTCGTAGGAGACGTCGTCGAAGCCCTGCGAAATCCAGCGAACGCGCCGAGGTGGAACCCGTGAAGGCGATCCGTCGATTCACCGTCCGACCCGTTCTCCCCGACCCCCTCCGGCCGATCGGTGATCTGGCCCGCAACCTGCGCTGGTCGTGGCACGCGGAGACCCGTGACCTGTTCCGGTCGGTGGACCCCGAGCGGTGGGCCGCCTCGGGCGGAGACCCCGTCCGGCTGCTCGGCAGCGTGCCGCCCGCGCGCCTCGCGGAGCTGGCCGGGGACGGCCCGTTCCTGCGCCGCCTCGCCGCGGTCGCGGGCGACCTGCACGACTACACGACCGGCGAGCGCTGGTACCAGACCCAGCCCGAGGAACTGCCCGCCGCGATCGCCTACTTCTCGCCCGAGTTCGGCATCACGGCCGCCCTGCCCCAGTACTCCGGGGGCCTCGGCATCCTGGCCGGCGACCACCTCAAGGCGGCCAGCGATCTCGGCGTCCCGCTGATCGGCGTCGGCCTGCTCTACCGGCACGGCTACTTCCGCCAGACCCTGTCCCGGGACGGCTGGCAGCAGGAGCACTACCCCGTCCTCGACCCCAACGAGCTGCCCGTCGTCCAGCTGGAGGAGCCCGACGGCACCCCCGCCCAGGTCGCCCTCGCCCTGCCCGGCGGCAAGCAGCTGCACGCCCGGATCTGGCTGGCGCAGGTCGGCCGGGTCCCGCTGCTGATGCTGGACTCCGACGTCGAGGAGAACGACCTCGGCGAGCGCGGCGTGACCGACCGGCTCTACGGCGGCGGCAGCGAGCACCGGCTGCTCCAGGAGATGCTCCTCGGCATAGGAGGAGTCCGGGCGGTACGGACGTACTGCCGGCTGACCGGCCACCCAGAGCCGGAGGTGTTCCACACCAACGAGGGGCACGCCGGGTTCCTCGGCCTGGAGCGCATCGCCGAACTCTGCGCCGAGGGGCTGGACTTCGACTCCGCGCTGGAGTCGGTGCGCGCCGGCACCGTGTTCACCACCCACACCCCCGTCCCCGCCGGCATCGACCGCTTCGACCGCGAGCTGGTCGCCCGCCACTTCGGCCCCGACGCCGAGCTGCCCCGCATCGACGTCGACCGCGTCCTGCGGCTCGGCATGGAGAGCTACCCCGGCGGTGAGCCCAACCTCTTCAACATGGCCGTGATGGGCCTGCGCCTGGCCCAGCGCGCCAACGGCGTCTCCCTGCTGCACGGGAACGTCAGCCGCGAGATGTTCGCCGGCCTGTGGCCCGGCTTCGACGCCGACGAGGTGCCGATCACGTCGGTGACCAACGGCGTGCACGCGCCCACCTGGGTCGCCCCCGAGGTGTTCCGGCTCGGCGCCCGGCAGATCGGCGACCGGCGTGCCGAGGAGGCGCTGACCGTCGGCGGCTCGGACCGCTGGGACGCGGTCGCCGACATTCCCGACCGGGACATCTTCGAGCTGCGCCGGGTCCTGCGCGAGCAGCTCGTCGAGGAGGTGCGCGAGCGGCTGCGCGCCTCCTGGCGGCAGCGCGGCGCCCACACGGCCGAGCTGGGCTGGATCGACGGCGTCCTCGACCCCGACGTCCTCACGATCGGCTTCGCCCGGCGCGTCCCGTCGTACAAGCGCCTGACGCTGATGCTGCGCGACCGGGACCGGCTGATGGACCTGCTGCTGCACCCCGAGCGGCCCGTCCAGATCGTCGTCGCCGGCAAGGCGCACCCGGCCGACGACGGAGGGAAGCGGCTGGTGCAGGAACTGGTGCGGTTCGCGGACGACCCGCGGGTGCGGCACCGGATCGTGTTCCTGCCGGACTACGGCATGGCGATGGCGCAGAAGCTGTACCCCGGCTGCGACATCTGGCTGAACAACCCGCTCAGGCCGCTGGAGGCCTGCGGCACGTCCGGCATGAAGGCGGCGCTCAACGGCTGTCTCAATCTCTCCGTCCTGGACGGCTGGTGGGACGAGTGGTTCCAGCCCGACTTCGGCTGGGCCATCCCCACGGCCGACGGCACCGGGACCGACCCCGACCACCGCGACGACATAGAGGCCGCGGCGCTGTACGACCTGCTGGAGCAGCGGGTGACGCCCCGCTTCTACGAGCGCGGGCAGAGCGGACTGCCCGACCGGTGGATCGAGATGGTCCGGCACACGCTGAGTCTGCTCGGGCCGAAGGTGCTGGCCGGGCGGATGGTGCGGGAGTACGTGGAGCGGCTCTACGCGCCCGCGGCCCTCTCCCACCGGTCCATGGGGCCGGACGCGGCCCGGGACCTCGCCGAGTGGAAGGACAGGGTGCGGACGGCTTGGCCGGGCGTCACGGTCGACCACGTGGAGACATCGGCGTCCGACGCGCTGGCCGAGCTCGGTACGACGCTGGGGCTGCGCGTACGGGTCGCCCTCGGCGATCTCGGGCCCGACGACGTGGATGTCCAGGTCGTCTCGGGGCGGGTGGACGAGGAGGACCGGATCGGTGACGCGACGGTCGTGCCCCTGAAGCCGGTGGGCTCCGCCGACCAGGAGGGGTGCTGGGTCTACGAAGGGCCCTTGTCGCTGGATCGCACCGGGCCTTTCGGGTACACGGTGCGGATCCTGCCTGCGCATCGGCTGATGGCTTCGAGCGCGGAGCTGGGGCTGGTGGCGGGGCCCAGCGAGGAGCTGGTGGCGGCTGCGGGGCTGTTGATGCGGTGAGTCGCCGTCCGCGGGTGCGTGGGGGGTTGCTCGCGCCCACGCGGCGGAGCCGCACATCGATACAGCCCCGCGCCCCTAGGTGGGCTCGTCACCCTGCGTTGACAAGTTCCGCAGGACGGTGCCGCACCTGCGCGCGTACGCATGCTGGAAGCCTCTGGTCGCCGGGCCGCCCGCCTTCGCGTACCACTTGGCGGCCCGGCTGAACGCGTTCACCGTCAGCCAGACCGTGCCGTCTCCCGTGCGGTCGACGACGAAGGACTCCTCGCCGGTCTCCGGGTGGCCGGGCAGGGTGCCGTAGGCCCAGCCCGCCCGGCGGGGTTCCTCGACCGTCCAGACCACGCGGCAGGGGGCCTTGATCATGCCGGCCAGGGTGACCGTGACGTCCACGCCGGGGGCGGCGCGGTCCGCGGTCGCGTCGATTCCCACGCCCATCGCACGGTGCATCTCCCAGGTGAGGACGGCCTCCGAGGCGCGGCGGAAGACCTCCTCGCCCTCGCCGAGACGGGTGCGTACGTTCATGGGACGGAAGCCCGGCGGGCAGAAGCCCTGGTCGCGGGTGGCGCCGACGTCGGCGTAGGTGAAGTCCTGCGGTTCCGGATGAGACACGGTCACCAAGAGTAGGGCGGTACCCGGAGCTGCCTTCGTTCCGGGTACCGCCCTTCGGTCATGCCGCGGTCAGCCGACGTTGACGGCGGACCAGGCGGACGCGACCGCCTTGTACTCGGTGCTGCTCGCTCCGTACAGCGCCGAGGCCGCGTTCAGGGTCGCCGTGCGGGCGGCCGCGTACTTGGTCGTCGACGTCATGTACGTCGTCAGCGCCTTGTACCAGATCTGCAGCGCCTTGGTCCGGCCGATGCCGGTGACCGTGGAGCCGTTGGACGTCGGCGAGTCGTAGGCCACGCCGTTGATGGTCTTCTTCCCGCTGCCCTCGGACAGCAGGTAGAAGAAGTGGTTGGCGGGGCCGGAGGAGTAGTGGACGTCCAGGCCGCCGAGGCTGGAGGACCAGCTGTCCTTGGACGAGCCGTCCTTGCTGGGCTTGTCCATGTGGCGCAGCGGGCTGCCGTCGCCGTTGATGTCGATCTCCTCGCCGATGAGGTAGTCACCGACGTCCGAGGAGTTGTTCGCGAAGAACTCCGCGCCCGCGCCGAAGATGTCGGAGGTGGCCTCGTTCAGGCCGCCCGACTCGCCGCTGTAGTTGAGACCGGCCGTGGCCGACGTCAGACCGTGGCTCATCTCGTGCGCGGCCACGTCGAGCGAGGTGAGCGGGTGGGTGTTGCCCGAGCCGTCGCCGTAGGTCATGCAGAAGCAGCTGTCCGACCAGAAGGCGTTGACGTAGTTGTTGCCGTAGTGGACGCGCGAGTAGGCGGCCTTGCCGTCGTTGCGGATGCCGCTGCGGCCGAAGGCGCTCTTGTAGAAGTCCCAGGTGACCTGGGCGCCGTAGTGGGCGTCGGCGGCGGCGGTCTCCGGGTTGGACGGGTTGCCGGTGCCCCAGACGTCGTCCGGGCCGGAGAAGAGGGTGCCGGTGCCGGAGGTGCCGCGGTTCAGGTTGTACGTCCTGTGGCCGCCGCGTGTTCCGTCGGTCAGGTTGTACGCCGACCCGGACTTGGTGGTGGTGAGGTCGACCTTGCCGCTGTACGTGGTGGTGCCGGTGCCGGTCTCGACGGCCTGGTACTCGTACAGCTTCCTGCCGCTGGCGGCGTCGGTGACGACGTGGAGTTCGTTCGGGGTGCCGTCCTCCTGGAGGCCGCCGACGACCGTCTCGTAGGCGAGGGTGGGCTTGCCGTCGGCCGCCCAGATCACTTTGCGGGGCGCGGAGTTCGCCTCGGTCTTCTCCGAGCCGGCCGCCTTGGCGAGGGTCACGGCCTGCTTCTCCGCCTTGGCCGCGGAGACGGCCGGCTTGAGCGAGGCGACCTCGAGGGTGGCCTTCGTGGCTCTGGTGACGCCCTTGTTCGCGCCGGACTTCGACTCGTGCACGACGAGGTCGCCGCCGAGGACCGGCAGGCCCGCGTAGGTGCGCTCGTAGCGGGTGTGGACGGTGCCGTCGGCGTCCTTCACGACGTCCTTGACGACCAGCTTCTCCTGGGCGCCGAGGCCTATCTCGTCCGCGGTCCGCGTGGCGTCCGCCTGCTGCTCCTGGATGAGCGCGGTGCGGGCGGGCGCGGAGAGAAGGACGGGGGCGGCGGCGAGTGCCGGCTTGCCCGCGGAGTCCGCGGCGACGCTGCTGCCGGGGGTCAGTCCGGTGGTGAGCAGGGCACCGGCGGCGACGGCGGTGGCGATGGCCAGCGTGGCGCGCCTGTGACGCGCGTAGAGAGGGGAGGTCACACGAGCTCCTAGGTGTGGGGGAAGCGCTGGGGTGCTGTGCGGCGTGGGGGAAGAGTGGCACTTGAGACGCGTACATGTCAGGAGTGGCCGTGATGTTGGCCGGAACTCGACGACGAGATGTACGCGAGCGCATGTGAAACGGACGCCGCCCCGGGGGATTCGAACCCACCGGGGCGACGCCCTGACTTGAGAGGCCTAGGGGCCTGTGATCAACGGGCCGAGGGGCCCGCCGTCTACGGGAACGTCAGCTTCCAGCTGTTGATGTAGCCGGTGTCGATCGCCGCGTTGTCCTGTACTCGCAGCTTCCAGACGCCGTTGGCCACCTCGGAGGAGGCGTTCACCGTGTAGGTGGTGTTCAGGTTGTCCGCGCTTCCGCCGGTGCCGTAGCCCTTCAGCGTGTACGCCGTGCCGTCGGGGGCGACCAGATCCACCTTGAGGTCACCGATGTAGGTGTGGACGATGTCCACCGCGACCTGGAGGTTGGACGGGGCGTTGCCGGTCCGGCCGGAGACGGTGACCGACGAGGTGACCGCCGCGCCCCGGTCCGGGATCGCCACGTCGGCGGTGTTCTCGAAGGACGTGCCGCCGCCGCCTCCGTCGCCGGGCCGGGTGCCGACGTTGATGCCCGCCCACGCGTGCTGGACCGCCTTGTACTCGGCGCTGTCGGTGCCGTAGAGCTCACCGGTGGCCGCGAGGGTGCCGGTGCGGGCACCCGCGTAGTTGGTGGTCGAGGTGAACTTCGTGGTGAGCGCGCGGAACCAGATCTTCTCCGCCTTGTCCCGGCCGATGCCGGTGACCGGAAGGCCGTCCGAGGTGGACGAGTTGTACGTGACACCGTTGATGGTCTTGGTGCCGCTGCCCTCGCTCAGCAGGTAGAAGAAGTGGTTCGCGGGGCCCGACGAGTAGTGCACGTCGATCGAGCCGATGCCCGAGTACCAGCTGTCCTTGGACGAGCCGTCCTTGCTCGGCTTGTCCATGTAGCGCAACGGCGTGCCGTCGCCGTTGATGTCGATCTCCTCGCCGATGAGGTAGTCACCGACGTCGGAGGAGTTGTTCGCGTAGAACTCGACCGTCGCGCCGAAGATGTCCGAGGTCGCCTCGTTCAGACCGCCGGACTCGCCGCTGTAGTTGAGGCCGGCGGTGTTCGAGGTGAGCCCGTGGGTCATCTCGTGCGCGGCCACGTCGATCGACGTCAGCGGGTTCGCGTTGCCCGAGCCGTCGCCGTAGGTCATGCAGAAGCAGCTGTCCGACCAGAAGGCGTTGACGTAGTTGTTGCCGTAGTGGACCCGGGAGTACGCGCCCACGCCGTCGCCGCGGATACCGGAGCGGCCGTGCACGTTCTTGTAGTAGTCCCAGGTGAGGGCGGCACCGTAGTGCGCGTCGGCGCCCGCGGACTCCAGGTTGGACGGGGTGCCGTTGCCCCACACGTCGTCCGGACCGGAGAACAGGGTGCCGGTGCCGGAGGTGCCGCGGTTGAGGTTGTACGTCTTGTGGTTGCCGCGGGCGCCGTCGGTGAGGTTGTACGTCGACCCGGACTGGGTGGTGGTGAGGTCGACCGTGCCGGAGTACACCGTGTTGCCGGTGCCGGTCTCGATCGCCTCCCACTCGAAGAGTTTCTCGCCGGTGGTGGCGTCGGTGACGACGTGCAGTTCCTGCGGGGTGCCGTCGTGCTGGAAGCCGCCGACCACCGTCTCGTAGGCCACGACCGGCTTGCCGCTCGCGGCCCAGATCACCTTGCGGGGCGCGCGGTTGATGCCGGCGTCCTTGGCCTCGTCGGCCGCACCGGCCTTCAGGGCCTGCTGCCGGGCCTTCGCGGCGGACACCGCGGCCTTCGTCGTGGCCGGCTTGATGGCGGCGCGGGTGGCCTTCACGACGGCCGCGGTGGCGTCCGCCTTCGTGCTCTCGACGACCAGGTCACCGCCGAGGACCGGCAGGCCGTCGTAGGTGCGCTCGTAGCGCGTGTGCACGGTGCCGTCGCGGTCCTTGAGGACGTCGCGGACGACCAGCTTCTCCTTGGCGCCCAGGCCCAGGTCCTTCGCGGTCTGCGCCTTGCCGGCGTCGGCTTCCCGGATCAGCGCGGCGCGCTGGGCGGGGGTGAGCCTGACCGACTCGGAGCCGGGATTCGCCTTGCTCGCGGCCGACGGTGCCTTCTCCGGGGCTGCGGTGGCGGTGCCGCCCTGGACGGCGGCGGCGATCAGCGCGGCGACGCCGGCGAGGGCCACGACCGCGGTGCGACGGGGGGTGTGGGGAGTGCGTCTGTGGGAGGTGCCTCTTCGCGAGGAACTGCTTCTCAACACTGACTCCTTCTGCGGGACCGGGGGTCGCCCGGCCTGGGGAGGTGGAGGTGTTGCTGTGGGGTTCCTGTGGAGCAGTCGTGGGAAGCGTGGCAGGGGACCGCGCTTTCTGTCAGGACCGCGTCAATACAATGGCCGGAAACGGTTCGTTGACCGGAAGTTCATGTTCGCTATACGGACGCATAGGAGTGCTTTGGAGATCGGTTTCACGCCCGACAGGCGCAGCGACATCGGAGCCGGCTGGGCGCAGGCCTGGCAGGCCGGCCGGGTCGACCTGGCAGCTCTCAGCGCGACGGATCTGCGCTATGGATTCTTCGACTACCCGGTCGACTTCATCGTGGACGGTCACGCTTTCCTCGCGGCCTCCCGGACCCCCTTGGTCGACATGATGTTCACTCTGGGGCTCTCGCTGCACGGCCTGCGGACCGCGGGGTCGGCAGAGATCGACTTCACGGAGAACAGCTACGTCATCCGGCTGGAACGCGCGGGCGATCAGGTGCGGTTCACCGCTTCGTACGGCGCTCCGACGCCGTCTCCCCGCTGCTCGCTCGACGCGTACACCTCCGCGGTCCGGTCCTTCGTCGCCGACGGTCTGGAGTACCTGGAACGGCACCATCCGGCCCTGGCCCGGAACCCGGCGATGAAGGAACCGCGCGAACTGGCGGGCATCTGAGGGGCGGCCCCGCCCTACGCCAGACTGTCCCGCCACGCCCGGTGCAGATCGGCGAACCTGCCCGTGCCCGCGATGAGTTCGGACGGTTCGCCGTCCTCCACGATGCGGCCGTGCTCCATCACCAGGACCCGGTCCGCGATCTCGACGGTCGACAGCCGGTGCGCGATGACCACGGCCGTACGGCCCTTCAGCACCGTCGCCATGGCCCGCTGCACCGCACGCTCGCCCGGGACGTCCAGTGAGCTGGTCGCCTCGTCGAGGATCAGCACGGCCGGGTCGGCCAGCAACGCCCGGGCGAACGCCACCAGTTGCCGCTGCCCGGCGGAGATGCGGCCGCCGCGCTTGCGTACGTCGGTGTCGTAGCCGTCGGGCAGGGCGCTGATGAAGTCGTGCGCGCCGATCTCCTTGGCGGCCTGCTCGATCTCCTCGCGGGTGGCGTCCGGGCGGCCGATCGCGATGTTGTCGGCGACCGTGCCGGAGAACAGGAACGCCTCCTGCGTCACCATGACCACCCCGCGCCGCAGCTCGGGCACGGCGAGGTCGCGCAGGTCGACGCCGTCCAGCAGCACCCGGCCGCCGGAGGGGTCGTAGAACCGCGCCAGCAGCTTGGCCAGGGTCGACTTGCCGGCGCCCGTGGAGCCCACGACCGCGACCGTCTGCCCGGCCGGAACGGTGAGGTCGAACGCGGGCAGCACCTCGCCGCCCGTGCGGTAGCCGAAGCGGACGCCGTCGAAGACCACCTCGCGGCCGGGGTGCTCGCCTTCGAGCGGCGGGAGCTGCCGGGGGGTGGCCGGTTCGGGAACCGACGGGACCTGGGCCAGCAGACCGGCGATCTTCTCCAGCGAGGCCGCCGCCGACTGGTAGGAGTTCAGGAACATCCCGAGCCGGTCGATGGGGTCGTACAGCCGCCGCAGGTACAGGACCGCGGCCGCCAGCACGCCGAGGGCCAGGGTGCCGTCCGCGACCCGGTAGCCGCCCCACAGCACGATCGAGGCGACGGCGGTGTTGGCGACCAGCCGCGAGCCGGTGACGTAGCGGGCCATCTCCAGCAGCGCATCGCCGTTGACCCGTTCGTGCCGGCTGTTGAGCACGCCGAAGTCCGTGTCGTTGGCGGCCTCGCGGCGGAAGGCGCGCACCGGCCGGATGCCGTTCATCGTCTCGACGAACTTGACGATGACGGCCGCGATGGCCGTCGACCGCGCCCGGTACACCCGGGCGGCCCGCCGCCGGTACCACCGCACGAGCGCGTACAGCGGCACCAGGGACGCCACCGCCACGCCCCCGAGACCCAGGTCGAGCCAGAGCAGCATCGCCGAGATGTAGACGAAGGAGAGGATGACCGTCACGAGCTCGTGGAGGCCCTCGTCCAGCAGTTCGCGCAGCGACTCCACGTCCGCCGTGGAACGGGAGATGAGCCGGCCCGAGGTGTAGCGCTCGTGGAAGTCGACGCTCAGCGCCTGCGCGTGGCGGAAGATCCGGCCGCGCAGGTCGAGCAGCACGTCCTGGCTGACCCGGGCCGCGGCGGCGACGAACGCGAACTGCAGCCCGCCCGCGGCCAGCGCGCACCCCAGATAGCCGACGCCCACCGCGATCAGCGGCCCGTGGTCCTGCGCGCGGAACGCCGGTACGGCACGGTCGATGGCGTACGCCACCAGCAGCGGGCCCGCCTGCACGACCGCCTGCTGGAGCAGCAGCAGGAAAGTGGTGACCGCGACCCGGGCCTTCATGGGCGCGAGCAGGGTACGCAGCAGGGCTCCGGTGGCGCCCGGCGGAGCGGGCAGGACGTCCCGGTCGAAGGGGTCGCCGGTCGCGGCCAACGGGTCGTCGGGCTGACGGCCGGGCCGGTCGTCGGGCTTGTTGCCGGCCGGTGCGCCGGTGGCCGCCGTCATCGTGCGCCCTCCTCTTCCCCTGACATCAGATGCGCGTACTCGGCGTTCGTGCGCAGCAGTTCGTGGTGGGTGCCGACCGCGGCGATCCGGCCGCCGGACAGCAGCGCGACACGGTCGGCGAGCAGCACGGTGGAGGGGCGGTGCGCCACGATCAGTGCGGTGGTGTCCGCGAGGACCTGCCGCAGGGCGGCCTCCACGGCGGCCTCGGTGTGCACGTCCAGGGCCGACAGCGGGTCGTCCAGGACGAGGAACTCCGGCTGCGCGACGACGGCCCGGGCGAGCGCGAGGCGCTGGCGCTGACCGCCGGAGAGGCTGAGGCCCTGCTCGCCCACCGGTGTCTTTGTCCCCTGGGGCAGGGAACGCACGAAGCCGGCTTGGGCGACGTCGAGCGCGCGCTCCAGGTCGGCCTGGCCGGCGGTGTCCTTCGCCCCCATGAGCACGTTGTCGCCCACCGAGGCGGAGAACAGCGTGGGCTCTTCGAAGGCCACGGCGACCTTGGCGCGCAGCGCCTGTCTGGACAGGTCGGTGATGTCGACGCCGTCGAGGGTGATGCGGCCCGACGTCACCTCGTACAGGCGGGGGATGAGCGCGGTGAGGGTGGTCTTCCCGCTTCCCGTGGCGCCGACCAGCGCCATGGACTCGCCCGGACGGATGTGCAGGTCGATGTGCTGGAGGACGGGCGGGCTGTCGGCCGGCGCGTCGGGGTAGCGGAACCGGACGTCGTGGAAACGGATTCCCCTGTCCCGGACCTGCCCGGTGCCGGTGCCGGTGCCCTGATCCGGGGCGCCGGCAGGCCTCTCCGCGGCCCCCTCCACCTCCGCGTCCATCACCTCGAAGTACCGCTCCGTCGCCGTCGCCGCCTCCTGGCTCATCGCCAGCAGGAAACCGATCGACTCCACCGGCCACCGCAACGCCAGCGCCGTCGACAGGAAGGCCACCAGCGTCCCCGCCGACAGAACACCGTCGGCCACCTGGACGACCCCCACCACCAGCGCCGCCCCGATCGCCACCTCCGGCAGCGCCACGATGACGCCCCAGATCGTCGCCAGCAGCCGCGCCTTGCGCAGTTCCGTGCCGCGCAGCGTCTTCGACAGGTCCCGGAACGCCCGCTCCTGGCTCCGGTGGCGGCCGAAGCCCTTGATGATGCGGATGCCGAGCACGCTCTCCTCGACGACCGTCGTCAGGTCGCCGACCTGGTCCTGGGCGCGCCGGGCCAGCTGCGCGTAGCGCCTCTCGAAGATCACGCACGTGACCAGGACGGGGACGGCGGGCCCGAGGATGACCAGCCCCAGCGTCCAGTCCTGGAGCAGCATGATGATCACGCCGACCAGGATCGTCACCCCGTTGACCAGGAGGAACGTCAGCGGAAACGCGAGGAACATGCGCAGCAGCATCAGGTCCGTCGTCCCCCGGGAGAGCAACTGCCCCGAGGCCCACCGGTCGTGGAAGGCCACCGGCAGCCGCTGGAGGTGCCGGTACAGCGCCGCCCGCATCGACGCCTCGACGTGCGAGAGCGGCCGGGCCACCAGCCACCGCCGCAGTCCGAACAGCAGGGCCTCCGTGAAGCCCAGCAGCAGCAGGCACAGCGCGCCGAGCCACACGCCCGCCGGGTCCCGGTCGGCGATCGGCCCGTCCACCATCCACTTCAGGGCGAGCGGGATCACCAGACCCACGCAGGAGGCGACGATCGCGACCAGCGCGGCACTCAACAGCCGCGCCCGCACGGGCCGTACATAGGGCCACAGGCGCAACAGCGTACGCACGGCGGAACGGTCCTGGGCGGGGGCTGGTGAAGTGGCCATCAGCAGCGAGCCTACGGATCGCCACTGACACCGCCCACCGAGTTTCCGCCGGACCCGGACCGGTCCTCGGTTCTACGGCCTGGGGGTTCGACCGGTCGTACGGCCGCACCGGCCGGGTCGTAGGCCGGCATCAACCGATCGGCTGATGTCCGTTCGAGCGCGACGGCCGATGCGGCGGACCCGGCCCCGCCGGGACCCTCTTCGTATGCCGACCGAACCCGTCATCGAAGTCACCGACCTGCGCAAGAGCTACGCCGGCCGTCCCGCCGTCGACGGCGTCTCCTTCACCGTCGAGGAAGGGGAGATCTTCGGCATTCTCGGCCCGAACGGCGCCGGGAAGACCACCACCGTCGAATGCGTCGAGGGGCTGCGCGTGCCCGACTCCGGCCGCGTCCGCGTCACCGGCCTCGACCCCGCCGCCGACCACGAGCGGGTCGCCCGGGTCCTGGGCGCCCAGCTCCAGGAGAGTCAGCTCCAGCCGAAACTCACCGTCCGCGAGGCGCTGGAGCTGTACGCCGCCTTCTACCCGGCCCCCGCCGACTGGCGCCCCCTGGCCGAACGGCTCGGGCTGGAGGACACGTTGTCCACCCGGTTCGCCAAGCTCTCCGGCGGCCAGAAGCAACGCCTGTTCATCGCGCTCGCCCTGATCGGCGACCCCAGGGTCGTGGTGCTCGACGAGCTCACCACCGGCCTCGACCCGCGTGCCCGCCGCGACACCTGGCAGCTCATCGAGGACGTCCGCGCCCGGGGCGTCACCGTGCTGCTCGTCACCCACTTCATGGAGGAGGCGCAGCGGCTGTGCGACCGCATCGCGGTGATCGACCGGGGACGGGTGGCCGCTCTGGACACCCCGGCCGGGCTGATCCGCCGCTCCGCGGGCGCCACCGTCATCAGCTTCACCCCGTCCGGGCCGCTGGACGACCGTGAGCTAGGCGGGCGCGACCGGCTACCTGCTGAAGGACGCCCCGCGCGAGGAGCTGTTCACGGCGGTCCGGGCGGCGTCGGAGGGCCGCACGGTCCTCTCCCCGGCGGTGGCCTCCCGCCTGGTCTCCGCGGTCCGTACGCCCAGGGCCCCCGGCAACGAGCCGCTCTCCGCCCGGGAACGCGAGGTCCTGGCCCTGGTGGCCAAGGGCACCTCCAACCGCGAGATCGCCCGCGAACTGTTCATCAGCGAGGCGACCGTGAAGACCCACCTCACCCATCTCTACGCCAAGCTCGGCGTCAAGGACCGCGCGGCGGCGGTGGCGGTGGCCTACGACCGGGGGATCCTCGGCTAGGGCCCCGTCGTGCACGGCAGGCCTCGGTGCCACGCCGCCGGATGGCCCATCCCACCGATTCGTCACCTTTCACCCCTAATCTGCGCGATATGAATAAATGTCATATCGCGCCACTGGCATGCGCGGCGGCGCTGCTCGGGACGGGCCTCGGCGCCGCCGCGCCGACCGCCGCACACTCGGTTCATCTGGTGAGACCGGGGGAGTCGATCCAGAACGCGGTCGACTCCGCCCGGCCGGGCGACACCGTTCTGCTCGCCCACGGCACCCACCGCGGGAGCGTCAGCGTGCGCACGCCCGGACTCACCCTGCGCGGCATGGGCCACGGCACGGTGCTCCGGCCGCAGGCGGCCCCGGGCGCCGCGACCCCACCCGACACCGGGAGGGCCGCCGGCAGCTGCGCCGCGGCCGGCAACGGCATCTGCGTCGAGGGCACGCGGGACCACGGCGTCGACGGTGTCACCATCGCCTCCCTGACCGTGACCGGCTTCCGCAAGGCCGGCGTCTACGCCCACGAGGCCGACAGGCTGACCGTGCAGAAGGTCGAAGCGGTCGGCAACGGGGTGTGGGGCATCGCCACGGAGCAGTCGGTCCGCGGGACGTTCCGCGGCAACACCGCCCGGGACAACGGCGACGCGGGCCTGTTCCTCGCCAACACGGTCACGGCGGAGCAGGGTGCCATGGACACCGGGGGAACGGTCGTCGAGCGCAACCGGCTGGAGGGCAACCGCATCGGCGTCACCGTCCGCCGGCTGCGCAACCTGACCGTCTCGGACAACCACCTCACGGGCAACTGCGCGGGGCTGTTCGTCGTCGGCGACGAGAACAAGCCGAAGGCCGGCCGGGTGACCGTGCGCGAGAACCGCATCGAACGCAACAACAAGTCCTGCCCGAAGACCGCCCGGCTGGACGCCCTTCAGGGTTCCGGCATCGTCCTTACGGGCACCGAGGACAACCTGATCACCCGCAACGTGATCAGGAACAACGTCGGCTCGTCCCCGCTGTCGGGCGGCATCGTCGTGTTCAAGAGCTTCGTCGGCACGACCAGCGAACGGAACCGGGTCAGCGACAACCTGCTTCAGGGCAACGCTCCGGCGGACCTGGTCAACACGGACCCGGGCCAGGGCAACACGTTCCAGGGCAACACCTGCCGGCTGTCCCAGCCCGCCGGCCTGTGCTGACCCCCCACCGTTGACGCGATCGAAGTAGGAAGGCGGCACATGACGACCACCCAGCCCGCGCCTCCGCCGTCCATGCGGCTGCGGGAACTCGCCTTCGGGGCGGCGTGCGCCGCCGCCCTGCGCGCGGCCGCCCGTCTGGGCGTCGCCGACGCCCTCGGTGACGAGCCCATGGCCGCGGAGGACATCGCGGCCGCGGTGAAGACCGAACCCGGACCGCTGCGACGGCTCCTGCGAGCCCTGTCCTGCCACGGCGTCTTCGCGGAACGCCCGGACGGGACCTTCGCGCACACCGACGTCTCCCGGCTGCTGCGCGAGGACGACCCCCACAGCCTGCGCGCCATCACCCTGTGGTGCACCGAGCCCTGGACCTGGGACGTCTGGCCGAAGCTGGACGAGGCGGTGCGCACCGGCCGGAACGTGGTGGAGGGCCTGTACGGCAAGGAGTTCTTCCCCTACCTCAACGAGGACGCCCCGGAGTCCGCCGACGTCTTCAACCGCGCCATGACGACCTCCAGCGCGCAGTCGGCGCAGGACGTCGCCGCGTTCCTCGACCTCACGGGATGCACCTCGGTGGCCGACATCGGCGGCGGTCAGGGGCACGTCGTGGCGAGCCTGCTGGACAAGTACCCGGACATGCGCGGGACGCTGCTCGACCTTCCCCGGGTGGTGGAGAACGCCGTCCCGAGACTGCGCACGGGCGGCGACCTCGCCCACCGCGCGCACGTCGTGCCCGGTGACGTCCGGACGGCCGTCCCGGTGAAGGCCGACGCCTACGTCATCAAGAACATCCTGGAGTGGGACGACGAGAGCACCGCCCGCACGTTGCACAACGTCCGCGACGCCGGCGGCCCCGGGACGCGCGTGGTGGTCATCGAGAACCTCGTCGACGACTCGCCGTCGATGCGGTTCAGCACCGCGATGGACCTGCTGCTGCTCCTCAACGTCGGCGGGGCGAAGCACACCCGGCAGAGCATGGTGGACCGGCTCACCGAGGCCGGCCTGGTCATCGACGACATCAGCCCGGTCAATCCCTATCTGCACGCGTTCGACTGCCACATCCCCGGCTGATCCGACCGCGTTCCGGGGACCCGGCGATCCCGGCACTCCCCGATGCGGACAGACGAACGGCCGCCGGGTCCGCGACGCTGCGGACCCGGCGGCCGTCCGGTGCCGGTGGCGGTCAGCCGGCCGGTTCGCGCTCCCAGAGGTAGAAGCGCTGCGCCATGGCGTCCTTCGGGGAGCGCCAGGTCGCGGGGTCGTACGCGCTGACGTACGCGGCCAGCCGCTCGCTGACGTCCCGGAACTCGGGATGGCCGGTGACCTTGGCGATGGCCGGGCCGGGCTCGCGCTCGGCCTCGATCAGGTGCAGGTACACATCGCCGAACTGGAAGAGGCTGCGCCGGGTCACACCGACGAGGTGCGGCAGCTCCCCCCGGTCGGACTCCTCGAACACCTTGGCGATGTCGGGCGCCGACCCGGGGGCCATGCGGGCGACGATCAGGGCTTGGTGCATGGGGCTGTTCTCCGTCCGGCTCAGTCGGTCAGACCGGCACTCGCACCGCGCTCCGCGGCGATCTTCTCGACGCGGTCGCGGATCAGGGCCATCTGCACCTTGGAATTCCGGTTGATGTTGTCCGTCATCCACGCGTCGTCGACCGGCGCGTCCGGCTTCATCGCGAAGTCCTGCGTCCACACCATCCGCGTGCCGGCCGGGACCTCCTCGTACCGCCAGTGGATGTCCATGTGGGCGAAAGGACCCGTCTCGACCCGCCGGGCCTTGACGGTGAGTGTCTCGCGGTCCGGCTCGCGCTCGGAGACCCAGCTCCACACGGTGCCGTTCTCGTCGGGGTGCATCGTCAGCCGGAAGGTCGTCCGGTGACCCTCCCGGGAGAGGATCTCGACGGAGGCGTACTCGCTGAACAGCTGCGGCCAGTTCTCCAGGTCGTTGGTCACCTCCCAGACCACGTCCACCGGCGCGGCGATGGTGATCTCGTTCTGCGTGTGTCCGGCCATGTCACGCTCCTGCCAGGAGGGCACCGTTGACGAGGTCGAGGAACTGCCGGGGCGTCTTGGAGCGTTCGGCGTCCGTCGGCATCGGAGTGCCGTACCGGTTCTCCAGCTCGCCCACGATGCCCAGCAGTCCCAGCGAGTCGACGCCGAGGCTTTCGAAGGCGGTCTCGTCGCGGCGGAGTTCCTCCGGGGTGACGGTGACGCCGGTGCACTTCTTCATGAGTTCGGACAGCTCTTCCACCGAGATGCGGTCAGTCATGCCATTCCCTTCCTTGCCGGTTCCACGGCGCCTCACGACGAGGCGTCGGTGGCGCCGTGCCGCAGCACCAGCGCCGAGTTCGACCCCATGAGCCCGCGGCTCAGCACCAGCGCCGTGCGTACCTCGGCGGTACGGGCCCGGCCTGTCACGAGGTCGAGGTCGTGGCAGATGTCGAAGACGTTGGGGGTGGGCGGGATCAGACCGTGCTCCATCGAGAGCACCGCGGCCGCGGCGTCCATCAGCGGCGCCGCGCAGTAGCCCCGGCCGATCCCCGTCTTGGGCGCGGTGACGGGCACCCGGGTGCCGTGGGCCCCGAGAGCGTCGGCGATGGCCAGGGCCTCGGCCCGGTCCGCCTCCGGCACGCCGAGGGCGTCGGCGAACACCACGTCGATCTCCTCGGGGGCGCAGCCGGCTTCCGCCAGAGCGCCCCGGACGGCCTGGGCGAGTCCCTCCCGGGACTCCTCCCAGCGGGAGGCCCCCGTGAAGGTCGCCGCGTGCCCGGCCAGATGGGCCCGCACGGGGGCGCCCCGCTCCCGGGCCGTGCTCTCCGCCTCCACCACGACCATGGCGCCCCCCTCGGCGGGAACGAACCCGCAGGCCCCGGATGTGAACGGGCGGTAGGCACGGGTCGGGTCGTCGACCGTGCTGAGTTCCTCGTAGCCGAGCTGGCAGACCACCGAGTAGGGCGCGATCGGAGCCTCCGTCGCCCCGGCCACGATCACATCCGTGCCGCGCCGCACGGCTCGTGCCGCGTGCGCGAGGGCGTCCAGGCCGCCGGCCTCGTCGGCGGCGACGACCGAGCAGGGGCCCTTGAAGCCGCGGCGGATGGAGATCTGGCCGGTGCTGGCGGCGTAGAACCAGGCGATGGACTGGTACGGGCCGACGAAGCGACTGCCCTTGCCCCACAACTGCTGGAGCTCGCGCTGCCCGAACTCGCCGCCGCCGGAACCGGCCGCGGTGACCACACCCACGGAGAACGGCACCTCGTCGGTCACGGACCGGGGGAGCCGGGCGTCGTCCAGCGCGAGGTCGGCCGCGGCCATCGCGAAGTGCGTGAACCGGTCGGTCTGGACCAGGAAGCGCTCCTCGACGGCCGCCGCCGGGTCGAAGTCGCGCACCTGGCCCGCGACCCGCAGCGGCAGCTGCTCACAGCCCTCCCGGGTGACGCGGTCCAGGACGCTGATGCCCTCCTTGGTGGACTTCCAGAAGGTCTCGGTGCTGGATCCGTTCGGCGCGACCACACCGATGCCCGTGACGGCCGCGCGGGGGCGGGGTTCGCTCATCGTGACGTCTCCCTCGGCCGGTTCATGACCACCGCGGACTGGAAGCCACCGAACCCGCTGCCCACCGAGAGCACGCTGTCGAGCTTGCGCTCACGGGCCTCGCGGGGGACGTAGTCCAGGTCGCACTCGGGGTCGGGGGTCTCGTAGTTCGCGGTCGGCGGCACCACCTGGTGCGTCAGGGCCAGCACACAGGCGACGAGTTCGATCGCTCCGATGGCGCCCAGGGAGTGGCCCACCATCGACTTGATCGAACTCATGGGCGTTTCGTAGGCGTGCGGCCCCAGGACCCGTTTGACCGCGGCGGTCTCGTGGCGGTCGTTCTGCTTGGTGCCCGAGCCGTGCGCGTTGACGTAGTCGATCGCGGTGGGGTCGAGCCGCGCGTGGTCGAGGGCGTCGTCGATGGCGCGGGCCATCTCCACGCCCTCGCTGGTGAGGCCGGTCATGTGGTAGGCGTTGCCGAAGGTGGCGTAGCCGCCCAGTTCGCAGTACACGCGCGCGCCGCGGGCCCTGGCGTGTTCGAGCTCCTCCAGGACGAGCACGGCGCCGCCCTCGCCCATGACGAATCCGTCGCGGTCGGCGTCGAAGGGACGCGAGGCGTGGGCCGGGTCGTCGTTGTTCGGGGAGGTGGCCTTGATCGCGTCGAAGCAGGCCATGGTGATCGGGGAGATCGGCGAGTCCGAGGCGCCGGCTATGCAGATGTCAGCCCGGCCTTCCTCCACGGTGTGGAAGGCGTAGCCGACCGCGTCGAGCCCGGAGGTGCAGCCCGTGGACACGGTCTGGACCGGGCCGCGCGCCCCGAACCGCTCCGCCACCGTCGAGGCGAGCGCGCCGGGCGTGAACGCCCGGTGCAGGTCGGGGCCCGCTTCCCGGTGGTCCACGTCCCAGCGCTGCCCGCCGTGGCTGACCAGGACGTAGTCGTGCTCCAGCCGGGTGGTGCCGCCGACCGCGGTGCCGAGCGAGACGCCGACCCGCCAGGGGTCCTCGGCGGCGAGGTCGAGACCGGCGTCCCGTACCGCTTCGTCACCCGCGACCATGGCGAACTGGATGTAACGGTCACTGCGTTCCACGTCCCGCGGGCCCAGGCCGTGGGCGGCGGGGTCGAAGTCGCACTCGGCGGCGATCCGCGACCGCAGGCCGGACGGGTCGAAGAACGTGATGGCCCGTGTCGCGGTGCGCCCGGCCGCCAGGAGATCCCAGAACGCCGGTACGCCTATGCCTCCGGGAGCGACGATACCTATGCCGGTGACCGCCACTCGCCTGCTCATGAGTGGACCTGACGTCGTGCGGCCGCCTCCGCTCCCACCACCGCGGACTCGGCGTCGGTCTCCTCGGTGTCGACGTGGCCCAGCGGCGGACTCGGCGCCAGGGGACCGAGGTGGAAGACCAGCCGGGCCTCCTCCGTGCCGACATTGCGGAAGCGGTGGCGCATGTTGACGGGGATCAGCAGCCCCTGCTCGGGACGGAGCGGGTGCGGCTCGCCGTCCAGGTCCACCTCGAGCTGCCCGCACACCACGTACACGAACTCCTCGGAGTACGGGTGGTAGTGCTCACCGATGCGGTCACCGGGTTCGATGAGCGCCACGCCCATGAATCCACTGGTGGCGCCCACCGCGGCCGGGGTGAGCATGGCGCGCAGGTCACCGCCTCGGCGGCGGTTGGGCTCGACGTCGCTCAGGCTCACGATGTTGGGACGAGATGTGATCACGCGTTCCTCCGTTGAGGTGCTGCGCCACGCGGGAGAGGCAGCGTCGCCTCTCCCACCGGATGGCGAATCAGGCGTCGGGCGACCGGCGGTCGGTGACGAGATCCATGCGCGCCAGTTCGAGCAGCCGGGCGAGGCTGTCGTCCTTCGACGTCGCCACGTCCAGGTCCGCCGCGTCGTCCAGGAGCGTCGTCAGCTCGGTCACCTGCGCCGAGTCGGACAGACCGAGGATGTGGCCGGGGTCGGCCTCTTCGATCGCGCCGTGCACGTCGATCAGCCGTACGACGACGTCGTCGCGCTGGAAGATCGTGCTGCGCAGGACCGGGCTGCGCGGGTCGTCCGCGGCCGCCTCGTCGCGATGGGCCAGGAGCTCGGCGAGCTGCATTCCGCGCTCCGGCCGCGCCGGGTAGTACAGGGCGTACCGCTCGCCCTGCGGCTCATGCCGCCCCGCCGTCACATGGTGGACGGCCGGCAGCGCGGCCCTGGTGAAGAAGACCCGGGCGGACTCGGGGTCGCCCAGGTCGCGGTCCTGTTCGAGGTGGGGGTTGATGGCTTCCTCGACGGCCCGCACCTCGGGCTGCCGGGCGACGTGGCGCAGCGCGGCCAGCAGGTCGCCGCGCACCTCGACGGCCCGCACCACCCGGTTGCCGTGCATGAACAGGGAGGTGCGGCACAGCCGGGTGGTGTCGTCGACCTTCGGCTCGGGCGAGTCGTAGTCGGCGAGGATCTTGGCGACGATCTCCTCGCTGCCCGGCTTCACGGTGAAGGTGAGGGCGTGCCGGATCACACCGTCACCGATCCGGGGTGCCGTCTGGAGGCGGCGCCCCGCCGAGTCGGCGCCCTTCGCCGGTCCGCCGGTCTCGCGGACGACGTGGAAGCGCAGCGACCGCGTGTCGCGCACGCAGCTGTGCAGCGGCTCCACCATCCGCACGTGCTCCTCGCTGTTGACCCAGGCGAGGAACGGCGGGGCGCTCTCCCACTCACTGGTGATGAGCCACTGGGAGGGGTTCTCGATCGACTGGCACAGCTGGTCGCTGACGTGCCCGGGGACGGACGCGACCTGGTTGCACAACTGTTCGTAGGCTTCGAGAAACTCCTGCTGGGCCCCGTCGTGGACGTCGACCAGGAGGACGACGCGGAGGCGGGAACCGTCGAACACGGACTGGGAGACATGGTGCGAGGCCTGTCGCGCCCGCGAACCTGCCCCCCGTTCGGACGTGGTGGTCATCCTGCGCACATCTCCTTCGCGGCGGGGAACGTGAACGCCGGCCGCGGGGATGCGGCGTCGGCGTTCCTCGATCCTGTGGCCGTCCCCGCACATCGCGCGACTCGGACGGCGTCCGCGAGTGACCGGGACGGGTGGCCGCCGGACGGGACGGGTCAGGACAACCGGGCCGTCCGCGTGGTCCGCGGTCTGCTGGTCGCGGTCCCCCGTCCGGGTGATGAGGGTGGGGCCGCCCGCACCCTCACCACCCGTCGGGGCACTCGCCGGTCCGGAGTCCGAAGCGGAATTCAGCCGACGGCCAGCCCGGTCCTCAGGACCTGGCGCAGCGCGTTCTCGGCATCCGCATCCGGACCCGGCGACCGCCATGCGACGAACCCGTCGGGCCGGACGAGCACGGCGCCCCCGGGCCCCGTGCCGTGCCGCTCCGCCCAGTCGGCGGCGTCCTCCGGCACCAGGTCGGCCCGAGGTCCGGTGCCCACGCGGTACGACCGGAGCGGCAGGGCCAGCTCGTCGGCGAGGCGGAGCGCGGCCTCGTGCCATCCGTTCGGCTCGGCGGCGTCACTGAGCAGCACCAGGGACTTTTCGTAGAGGTCGAGCGTCGACATCCGTGCATCCCCGTGACGCACCCACAGGTGCGGGGCCCTGCTGCCGGGGGCGCCGGTCAGGTCGAGCCCCTCCGGTACCACGGGGGCGGCGGGATCGGCGCCGACGACGGCGCCCTGCGGGTAGCGGTACCCGAGAGCGACGTTGAGGATGCCGCGCTGGGGGCCGCCGCCGCCCGCTCCGCCGGCCGGCGCGGCGAATCCGGGGTGGCTGTGCTCGGCCGACCGGGCCGCGGCACGCGCGCTGGTGGCCTCGGCCACAGGTCGGCGCTCGGCGTCGTAGGTGTCCAGCAGGCGCTCCCCGGCCCAGCCGTCGAGCACCGCGGCCAGCTTCCAGGCGAGGTTGTGCGCGTCCTGGATACCGGTGTTGGAACCGAAGGCCCCGGTGGGGGACATCTCGTGCGCCGAGTCACCGGCCAGGAACACGCGGCCGGACCGGTAGCTGCGGGCGACCCGCTGAGCGGCGTGCCACGGCGCCTTGCCGGTGATCTCCACGTCGAGGTCGGCGACCCCGACCGCCCGGCGGATGTGCTCGACGCACCACTCGTCCGTGAATTCCTCGAGGGTCTGGCCGTGTTCGGGGTGCCAGGGGGCGTGGAAGACCCAGTTCTCTCGGTTGTCCACCGGCAGCAGGGCGCCGTCGGCCTCCGGGTTCGTCAGGTAGCAGACGATGAAGTGGCGCTCACCCACGACTTCGGCGAGGCGGCGGGAGCGGAAGGTGAGGCTGACGTTGTGGAACAGGTCGCCGGGCCCGCTCTGACCGATACCGAGCTGCTCGCGCACGGGGCTGCGCGGGCCGTCCGCGGCGACGAGGTAGTCCGCGCGGATGGTGGTGTGCTCACCCGTCTCGCGGCTCTTGACCACGGCGGTCACACCGGTCGTGCCGGCCTCGAACGACAACAGCTCGGTGGAGAAGCGCAGGTCCCCGCCGTGCCCGCGGGCGTGGTCGAGCAGGACCGGTTCGAGGTCGTTCTGGCTGCACAGGCACCAGGCGCTGGGGCTGAAGCGGGCCAGGCCGCCCCCCGGGTCGATGTCCCTGAACAGCCACTCGCCCGCGTCACCGACCAGCGTGGGCGTCTGGAGGATGCCCTGATTGACGGCCAGGGTGGCGGCCGCGTCCTGGATCGCCTTCTCGACGCCCGCCACCCGGAACAGTTCCATCGTGCGGACGTTGTTGCCACGGCCCCGCGGATGGATGGAGGTGCCCGCGTGGCGCTCCACCAGCACGTGCGGCACGCCCAGCCGTCCCAGGAACAGCGAGGTCGACAGGCCGACCAGGGAGCCGCCGACGATGAGGACCGGGACGCTGATGGTGTGCGGACCCGACTGTCCGCCTCGTTCGTTCGTCACTGTCGCCTCCAGCGCATCGATACCGCCGACCCGGCCGGATGCGGCGGAGATCCTCATGCATGCCCCGGGAAGGTGACAGTGGCTCAGGCTTCACCCGCCTGCTGCGTGCTGCCCGTCCGCGCCCGCCGGCCGCGCCGGGCCGGCGTCATCCCGCCACCCGCAGCAGCAGCACCGCCCGCGCCGGCATCGTGATCTCCGTCCCCGCCCGGTGCTCCACGCCGGGTGCCTCCCCCTGCTCCTCCCGGCTCGTGTCGACGACGACCTCGTACCGCTCGGCCCACGGCGGCCCCGGCAGGGTGAAGTCCACCGGCCCCTCGCCCGCGTGCAGGACGGCCAGGAAGCTGTCGTCGAGGATCTGCTCCCCGCGCTCGTCGCGCCCCGGAATGTCCCGGCCGGACAGGTACATGCCCAAGGTGGCGGCGGGCGCGTACCAGTCCTGCTCCGTCATCTCCGTGCCCCGGGACGTGAACCAGGCCAGGTCGCGCAGCCCGTCCGCCGTCTGGGCCCGGCCCGAGAAGAATGCCCGGCGCCTGAGCACCGGGTGGCGGTGGCGCAGCGCGATCAGCCGGGAGGTCAGCGCGAACAGGGCCTGCCAGCCCGGATCCTCCAGCAGCCCCCAGTCCAGCCAGCTGATCTCGTTGTCCTGGCAGTAGGCGTTGTTGTTGCCGCGCTGGGTCCGGCCCAGTTCGTCGCCCGCGACCAGCATGGGCACGCCCGTCGACAGCAGCAGGGTGGTCAGCAGGTTCCGCAGCTGCCGGCGCCGGAGCGCCCGCACGTCCCCGTCGTCCGTCTCGCCCTCGGTGCCGCCGTTCCATGCCCGGTTGTCGTCCGTGCCGTCGCGGTTGCCCTCGCCGTTGGCCTCGTTGTGCTTGCGCTCGTAACTCACCAGGTCCCGCAGCGTGAACCCGTCGTGCGCGGTGATGAAGTTGACGGACGCGTACGGCCTGCGCCCGCCCCAGGCGTACAGGTCGCTGGAGCCCGACAGCCGGTAGCCCATCTCGCGCACGTCCGGCAGGGCGTGCCGCCAGAAGTCCCGGACGGCGTTGCGGTACCGGTCGTTCCACTCCGTCCACAGCGGCGGGAACGCTCCCACCTGGTAGCCGCCCGACCCCACGTCCCACGGCTCGGCGATCAGCTTCACCCGGCGCAGCACCGGGTCCTGGGCGATGACCGCGAGGAAGGGGGAGAGCATGTCGACGTCGTGCATGGAACGTGCCAGCGCCGCCGCCAGGTCGAAGCGGAAGCCGTCCACGCCCATCTCCGTGACCCAGTAGCGCAGCGAGTCCGTGATCAGGCGCAGCACCTGCGGCTGGACCACGTGCAGGGTGTTGCCGCAGCCGGTGTAGTCGGCGTAGCGGCGGGCGTCGTCCTGGAGGCGGTAGTAGCCGCGGTTGTCGATGCCCTTGAGGGACAGGGCCGGGCCCAGTTCGCCCGCCTCGGCGGTGTGGTTGTAGACCACGTCGAGGACGACCTCGATCCCGGCCGCGTGCAGCGCACGCACCATCCGCTTGAACTCGCCGACCTGCTGGCCCCTCGTCCCGGAGGCCGCGTAGGCCGCGTGCGGGGCGAAGTAGCCGATGGAGTTGTAGCCCCAGTAGTTCCTCAGGCCCCGGCGCAGCAGATGGTCCTCGTGCGCGAACTGGTGCACCGGCAGCAGCTCCACCGCCGTCACCCCCAGCTTCACGAGGTGCTCTATGGCCGCCGGGTGCGCGAGGCCGGCGTAGGTGCCGCGCAGCTCCTCGGGGATGCCCGGGTGGAGCTGCGTGAAGCCCTTGACGTGCAGCTCGTAGATCACGGAGTCCGCCCACGGGGTCTTCGGGCGGCGGTCGTCGGCCCAGTCGTCGTCATCGTGGACGACGACGCCCTTCGGGACGTGCGGCGCGGAGTCCCGGTCGTCGCGCACGGTGTCGGCGACATGCTGCTGCGGCCAGTCGCGGACGTGCCCGTAGACCTCCGGCGGCAGACCGAAGTCCCCGTCCACGGCACGGGCGTAGGGGTCGAGCAGCAGCTTCGCCGGGTTCCAGCGGGCGCCCGTCCACGGGTCCCAGCGGCCGTGCACCCGGTAGCCGTAGCGCTGCCCCGGCAGCACGCCGGGGACGAAGCCGTGCCAGATCTCGTGGGTCAGCTCGGCGAGCCGCACCCGCGACTCCTTGCCCGACTCGTCGAAGAGGCACAGCTCGACCCCCTCGGCCCCGCCCGCCCACAACGCGAAGTTGGTGCCCGCCACTCCGTCCGGGCCGACCCGGAACCGGGCCCCCAGTGGTGTCGGCGCGCCCGGCCACGCGGGCACGGTGGGCGGTGGCGCGGCCCGCCGCGCCCCGTTCACGGCGGCGGCCTGGCGCCCGTTCCCGGTGGCCTGACGACCGGCCACCGCCTCCTGCTCGGCTGCGCTGGACACCTGTCAGCCTCCCGCGGCTCGTGGGACGACGGGGGACAGAGGGGTGCGGCCCTGTCTGCGGCCCGGGCCGCGGCTCCCCTGCGCGTCGTCCTCCCCACTGTTCTGCCCAGAGCGTGGCTCGCACTCACGTTTCCCCGGGGGCGGGCATGGTCGTTTCCGGGGACACAGCCGGTCGTTGGGCACCTCGTGAGGCACGTACAAGGGCGCGCGCGGCGCGCGAGGGCCGCGCTGGCCGCCGTAGTGACATGGGCAGGGCTCCTCGCCGGGGCCACCGGCTGTACCTCGGACGACGCGGGCGGGATCGCCGGGGCGTTCGGCGCGCCCCCGGCGCCCGAGGACGTCATCAAGGTCTCGCCCGGCGACGGCAGCAGGGGAGTGCGCCCGGGCAAGCGGCTGCGGGTGCGCGTGCCCGACGGCCGGCTGGAGAAGGTGAGGGTCGTCAGGTCGCAGGACGCGCAGGAGTTCCCGGTGCCCGGGCACCTCTCCGCGGACGGCCTGACCTGGGAACCCGACGACCAGCGGCTCGCGCTGGCCGCCAAGTACACCGTCGACGCGGTGGCCGTGGGCGGCGACGGCCGCCGCTCGGCCCGGCGCACCACCTTCACCACCTACGTCCCCGAGGAGCGCTTCATCGGCTACGTCGCCCCGGAGAACCGCGCCACGGTCGGCACCGGCATGATCGTCTCCCTGGAGTTCAACCGGCAGATCGCGCACCGCGCCGCCGTCGAACGCGCGGTGCGCGTCACCGCCCGCCCGGCCGTCGAGATCCGTCCGCACTGGTTCGGCAGGACCCGCCTCGACTTCCGCCCCGAGGACTACTGGAAACCCGGCACCCGGGTCACCGTCGCCCTGCGGCTGCGCGACGTCGAGGGGGCGCCCGGCGTCTACGGCCTCCAGCACAAGACGTTCTCCTTCACCGTCGGCCGCAGCCAGGTCTCCGTGGTCGACGCCGCCGCGCACTCCATGGAGGTCCGGCGCGACGGCGAGCCCCTGGCCACCGTCCCGGTCACGGCCGGCGCCCCGAAGACGACCACCTACAACGGCAAGATGGTGGTGACCGAGATGCTCGACGTCACCCGGATGAACGGTGCCACGGTCGGCTTCAAGAAGCGCGACGGCAAGGGCGAGTACGACATTCCGGACGTTCCGCACGCGATGCGCCTGACCGACTCCGGCACCTTCCTGCACGGCAACTACTGGGCGCACCACACCGTCTTCGGCCGGACCAACGTCAGCCACGGATGCATCGGACTGCGGGATGTGAAGGGCGGCGGCTCCGACACCCCGGCCGGCTGGTTCTTCGACCGCAGCCTCATCGGGGACGTCGTCGAAGTCGTGAACAGCAATGACAAAAAGGTCTCTCCCGACAATGGGCTCGGAGGATGGAATATGGACTGGAACGCATGGAAGGCGGGCAGTGCGGTGAAGTAACCGGACAGGGGGGCGGGTTGACCCGGCGATCTGTTGGGACCGAACGGTGACAATCGCGGGCCTCCGATGCCGTCCGGCCTGTGGTTACTATTCGCCGACGCGCGGGGGACGCGCGGGTGCGCGTGCGGGCCTGACCAGGCCCGGGGAGGGGAGAACCACTTGAACGGGCGACCGATATCGGGGGCGTCGGTTGGGCGCAGGAACGGAGTGCTCGCGCTGATACTCGGCGCGCTGCTGTTCGCCGTCACGGCGTGCGGCGGCGGGGGCAGCGGCTCCGGTTCCGGCGGGAGCGACAGCAAGGGCAAGGACTCGGACGCCGCACAGAGCAAGCAGTCCGAGGCGGTCGTCGGCATCACCCCCAAGGACGGCGCCAAGTCCGTCGACACGAGCGGTGCGCTGAAGGTGACCGCCGAGAAGGGGAAGCTGACCGAGGTCGAGGTCAAGGACGCCAAGGGCAACAAGGTCGACGGCGCGATATCCGAGGACGGCGCCAGCTGGACGCCGTCCACCCACCTGGCCGGTGCCACGAAGTACACGGTCCACGCGGTCGCCAAGGACTCCGAGGGCCGCACGGCCGCGGAGGACGCCGGCTTCACCACGCTGACCCCGAAGAACACCTTCATCGGCACCTTCACCCCCGAGGACGGCTCCAAGGTCGGCGTCGGGATGCCGTTCTCCATCCGCTTCGACCGGGGCATCACCAACCCGGAGGACGTCGAGAAGGCCATCCGCATCAAGACGGAGCCGGCCGTCGACGTCGAGGGCCACTGGTTCGGCAACGACCGCCTCGACTTCCGCCCGGAGAAGTACTGGAAGCCCGGCACCAAGGTGACCGTCGACCTGAACCTCGACGGCGTCGAAGGCCGCTCCGGCGTCTACGGCGAGCAGGACAAGAAGGTCGAGTTCACCATCGGCCGCAACCAGGTCTCGGTCGTCGACGCCAAGAAGCTCACCATGAAGGTGATGCGCGACGGCAAGGTCATCAAGACCATCCCGGTCACCACCGGCAAGCCCGGCATGGAGACCTGGAACGGCCAGATGGTCATCAGCGAGATGCTCACGGTGACCCGGATGAACGGCGAGACCGTCGGCTACGGCGGCGAGTACGACATCAAGGACGTCCCGCACGCCGTCCGCCTGACCACCTCCGGCACCTTCCTGCACGGCAACTACTGGGCGAGCGGCGCCTTCGGCAACTACAACGCGAGCCACGGCTGCATCGGCCTGCGCGACGTGCGCGGCGGCTGGGACAAGAAGGTGGCCGCCGCGTGGTTCTTCAACCACTCGATGGTCGGCGACGTGGTCGTCGTCAAGAACTCCGAGGACCGGATCGTCGACCCGGACAACGGGCTCAACGGCTGGAACATGTCGTGGGAGAAGTGGAAGAAGTAGTTTTCCGCCGCTGACAAGAGGGCCCCGGTGTGACGGACCGCACCGGGGCCGCAGCCGTTAGTCGTGGTTAACCTGCTGCCTATGACCGTCTCTCTCGAAGTCGCTGAAGGCGTCGGCACGCTCCGTCTCGACCGCCCGCCCATGAACGCGCTGGACATCGCCACGCAGGACCGGCTGAAGGAACTCGCCGAGGAGGCCACGCGGCGCGAGGACGTCCGGGCCGTGGTGGTCTACGGCGGCGAGAAGGTGTTCGCGGCCGGCGCGGACATCAAGGAGATGCAGGAGATGGACCACACCGCGATGGTCCTGCGCGCCCGCGCCCTCCAGGACTCGTTCACGGCGGTGGCCCGGATCCCCAAGCCGGTCGTCGCGGCCGTGACGGGCTACGCGCTGGGCGGCGGCTGCGAGCTCGCCCTGTGCGCCGACTTCCGCATCGCCGGCGAGAACGCCAAGCTCGGCCAGCCGGAGATCCTGCTCGGCCTGATCCCCGGCGCCGGCGGCACCCAGCGCCTGGCCCGCCTGGTCGGCCCCTCCAAAGCCAAGGACCTCATCTTCACGGGCCGCATGGTGAAGGCCGAGGAGGCCCGCGAGATCGGCCTGGTGGACCGGGTCGTCCCCGCCGACGAGGTGTACACGCAGGCGCACGCCTGGGCCGCCAGGCTGGCGCAGGGCCCGGCGCTCGCGCTGCGCGCCGCGAAGGAGTCGATCGACACGGGCCTGGAGACGGACCTCGACACGGGCCTCGCGATCGAACGGAACTGGTTCGCGGGTCTGTTCGCCACCGAGGACCGCGAGCGCGGGATGCGCAGCTTCGTGGCGGAGGGCCCGGGCAAGGCGAAGTTCCTCTGAACACCCCGCCAGGGGCTTGCAATTGACACGGTGTCTGACCCGGAGTCCCTCGATGGGGCGGTTTACGGCAGCCTTGAGGCAGCCTTGAGCCCGCCTGGTCGGGGGAGTCCGCCGGTTCACTCCGGAACGGGGCGTTCCAGCAGGCCGGAGGGGTGTCCGGCGGCTTCGAAGTGTCTCCGGCATATGACAGAGGACCACCGTTTCGCCGCCCTTTCACCGGGGTGTATTCCCCGGGAACGGCCCCGTGCGGCGCTCCGGACGGCCATGATGGGGGCATGGCGGGGCTGGAGGGTATGGAACAGCCGCGGGGACACGCTCATGCGGCCGCGGCGCGCTGGTCGCCGACCGTCGAGGACGAACATGCGCTCAAGGCGCTGGAGTTGTACGGCAACCCGACGGAGGCAGAGGTTCCACTGCCGTCCCGTCCCGAGTCCGCCGCCACCGCCAGGCGGCTCACCCAGGTCGTGGTCCTGCGTCACTGGGGACTGACCCCCAAAACCACCGAGGACGCGGTCCTGCTCGTCTCCGAACTGGTCGGCAACGCCGTCCGCCACACGGGTGCCCGTGTCTTCGGACTGCGCCTGCACCGGCGCCGCGGCTGGATCCGCGTCGAGGTGCGCGACCCCTCCCGGGGACTGCCGTGCCTGATGCCCGTCCAGGAGATGGATATCAGCGGCCGGGGCCTGTTCCTCGTCGACAAGCTGGCCGACCGCTGGGGGGTCGATCTGCTGCCCCGGGGCAAGACCACCTGGTTCGAGATGCGGGTCGCCGACCGCTGAACCGGGCGATGCCTCACCCGGTCGCCGGACGGACGAATCACGCCATTCCCCACGAGGCGCCCATTAAATGGTGCAATGCACCGCCATCTCGTCAAGAGCGCCCTGGTCGCGGGCGCCGCCCTCGCCGTCCTCTCCGCCTGCGGCACCGGCGGCGGGGAACGGACGGCCGAAGCCCGCGGCACCAAGGCCGCCGTGCCCGCCCCGCCCGAGAAGAAGCCCGTGAAGGGCCTGCCCGGCATGCCGCCCGTCCTCGACCCCGAGGACGTGTACGCGGCCGACCGCCCGAACAAGCTGTCCCCGGTGGTCAAGGACTTCCCGTCCCGGGTCTACGTCCCCAACACCGAGTCCGACACCGTCTCCGTCATCGATCCGAAGACGTACGAGATCATCGAGACGATCCCCGTCGGCCGGCAGCCCCAGCACGTCGTGCCGTCCTGGGACCTGAAGACGCTCTGGGTCAACAACAACCGCGGCCACACCCTCACCCCGATCGACCCGAAGACCGGCAAGGCGGGCAAGCCGGTCGACGTCCACGACCCCTACAACCTCTACTTCACGCCCAACGGCCGGTACGCCGTCGTCATGGCCTCCCTCGACCGCGAGCTGGTCTTCCGCGACCCGCACACCATGGCGGTCAAAAAGACCGTCCCGGTCTCCTGTTATGGCGTCAACCACGCGGACTTCTCCCTCGACGGCCGCTACTTCATCGTGTCCTGCGAGTTCAGCGGCGAACTCCTCAAGGTCGACACCGAGAAGATGGAGGTCGTCGGGCAGCAGCGGCTGCCGTTCGAGGGCGCCATGCCGCAGGACGTGAAGATCTCGCCCGACGGCAAGACGTTCTACATCGCCGACATGATGGCCCACGGCATGTGGGTCCTGGACGGCGACAAGTTCACCGAGCCCACCCTGATGCCCACGGGCAAGGGCTGCCACGGCCTCTACGTCAGCCGCGACTCCCGCGAGATGTACGTGTCCAACCGCGGCGAGGGCACCGTCTCCGTCTTCGACTTCACACAGAACAAGCTGACCAAGAAGTGGGACCTGCCCGACGGCGGCAGCCCCGACATGGGCGGCGTCTCCGCCGACGGGAAGGTGCTGTGGCTGTCCGGCCGCTACGACGCCGAGGTGTACGCCATCGACACCCGCACCGGCACCCAGCTCGCCCGTATCCCGGTCGGCAGCGGACCGCACGGCCTCGCCGTCTACCCGCAGCCCGGCCGCTACTCGCTCGGCCACACGGGCGTCTTCCGCTGACGCCCGCCTCCGGGGACGAGCAGCGCCTCCGAGCCCACCGGCCGGTATCCGGCCGCCTGGAACGCCCGCAGACTGCGGGCGTTCCCCGCCGCCACCTGTGCCCACACCGGAGCGCCCCCGGCCAGTTGCCGCGCTGCCGTGACCAGTCGCCTCCCGACGCCGCGGTGCCGCGCTCCCTCGTCCACCTCGACGGCGACCTCCCACCGTCCTGCCACCCCGCGGCCCAGCACGAGCACCCCGCCGTCCGCCGCCCACACCCGCACACCGTCCCGCCGCCGGCGGGCCGACGCCACGCGCGGATGCCCCGGGTCGTCGATCTCCGTCAGCGCGACCGACGGCTCCCCGGGCAGCGCGGCTCCGCTCAGAAGCACGTCGACGGTGTCGTGGACCCGCCCCGTCCGGTCCATCAGGGCCGTCAGGAAGCGGGCGTTCATCGTGGCCGCGAGGGCGTCGCAGCCGGTCCGGGCGAGGGCGCCGCGCACCCAGTCAGGGTCCTCGTCGGTGAAGACGACCGAATGGGCCGTGAAGGCGAGGACCCCCGCGTCCCGGGGCGAGGGCTGGGGCACGATCGTCGTCCCGCCGTCCGCGGGCGGGAAGACGCCGTGCGCCGCCGCGCCGAGTATGTCCCCCAGGGTCTCCGCCACCGTCGCGCTCCTTGAGTCTGCACCCGCTGGAGGGTCCAGACTCGCAGACATGATCGATGACGGCACCGGACTGCGCACCATCGGGGAACTGGCCCGGGTCACCGGACTCACCGTGCGCACCATCCGCTACTGGTCCGACCAGGGCGCCCTGCCGCCGGTGGCCCGGTCCGCGGGCGGCTACCGGCTGTACGACGCGGCCTCGGTGGCCCGGCTGGAGCTGATCCGCACCCTGCGCGAGCTGGGCCTCGGCCTGGCGGACGTACACCGGGTCCTGTCCGGTGAGACCACCGTCGCGCAGGTCGCGGCGGCGCACGTGGTCGCGCTGGACGCGCAGATCCGGTCGCTCAAGGTGACCCGCGCGGTGCTGTCGACGGTGGCGAAGCGGGGCTCGGACGCCGAGGAGATGACCCTCGTGAACAGACTGGCACGCCTGTCTGCGGCCGAACGGCGGCGGATCGTGGAGGACTTCGTGGACGAGGTATTCCATGGTCTGGACACCGCTGACCCGGTGGTCCGGGAACGTATGCGGAGCACCGCCGCCGACCTGCCCGAGGAGCCCACCCCCGAGCAGGTCGACGCCTGGCTGGAACTGGCGGAGATGCTCCGGGACCTGGACTTCCGGGCCGAGATGCGCAAGGTGGCCGAGTTCAACGCGGCCGACCGCGGGCCCGACGCGGCCGCCGGGGCGTCCGTGTGGTTCTCCCGGCGGCTCGTGCAACTGGGCGCCGACGCCGTCGAGCGGGGCATCGACCCCGGCTCGCCGGACGCGGCCGAGGTGCTGAGCAGGCTGCTGGGCGACGCCGATCCGGCGACCGTGCTCACGCGGCTGCGGTCGCACGCCACCCACCGGGTCGCCCGATACCGCGAGTTGCTCGCCGTCGTGAAGGGTGGCGGGCCCGAGGCCGCGTACCGGGCGGAGTTCGCCTGGGTGGTCGCCGCGCTGGAGGCGCGCACGGCCGGTTAATCTGACCTGCGTCAAACCTGCGCCAGCAGGACGTACAGCACGAGATGAGGGGCGGACCGGTGGCGGACGTCGAGGAAGCACGCAAGCAGTTCGAGCGGATCGATACGGACGGTGACGGATTCATCACCGCTGCCGAGTTCAAGGCCGCCCTGGCCGGATCGGGTGACTGGAACGTCACCGAGTCGGTCGCCGAGGTCGTCATCAAGACCCGCGACCTCGACGGCGACAAGCGGCTGAGCTTCGACGAGTTCTGGGCCTACCTGAACAAGTAGCCCGCCCAGGCACCGCCCGTCGAAGGGGCCCGGTCCGCGCACCTCGGACCGGGCCCCTCGGCGTGCCTTGGAGAAAGTGGGCCGTCATGGCCCGAAGAGGGACGTCAACCGCCGTGCGCCGTAGGGCGGGTGTCGGCCGCCGTGGCGGTGATCCGGTCCGCGAGGTCCGCGACGGCCGACAGCGAACAGCAGTTCGGCGGCAGAGCACGACGGTCGCGTCCGGGGCGCCGTCGAACTGCCGGCGCGGTTTGTGCTCGATTGGCCCGGCTCAGGAGCGATCCGTGCGGTGCGGGCCTGCGTGTCCGGTCCGGCTCGTGGTTGTTCACCAACGGACCTCTCGCTTCCAGGGGCGACTTTCGGTCGACCTGCATCACACAGTTCACAGGAATCGCACAGGTAGGGCGTCCGAATGTGCGTCGCCGGCCCGAACGGTGACGGCGACTTCCACGCCGGTGACCCGGCCAACCAGGCCCCGTGCCTGCCCTGGCCCGGGGAGAACGTCTGTGCCAGCCTGGAGTCGTTCCACCCGAAGAACGCCGGTACCGCGGGCTACGCCCGGGTCATGGAACAGGCACTGACCGGTATCGGATACAAGGGCGGCTATTGGGATCTGACACAACCGGCGGTGCGGTGGTCACGGGGCGGGCGAACCGCCTCGTGACCACCGGCTGCCTGACCGTCCTGATCGTGCTGATCACCGTTCTCGGCGTCCCGGTTTCCTGGTTGTGGTACCGGCACTGGCACGACGGGAACGTCAACAGCGAACGCAGGGAACAGGCACTCGCAGCGATCCAGAAGCAGGCCCGTGCCAGGGCGGGCGACACGGACCGCGCGCTCGACGCGAGCGGTGTCACCGACGTCGGCGCCGTGACCGGCGTCGTCTGGCGGCACTCCAAAGCCCCGGTCATCACCTACGACGCGGCACGCCGCGAGTTCACGGCCACGGCCGCATCATCCGCTCACTACGATGCACAGGCCATCGTCCCCGGTGGCGGATCCGGCCGGGTGACCGGCTGCTTCGTCTTCACGTTCACCCGGCGCCCCGGCCAGGGGTGGACTTCGCAGGTATCCGAGCGCGGCGATGCCACATGCCGTCCGAGCACCCAGATCGGTCACAGGGTCCGCCTGGCACTGACGCGTATCTCCGGCATGTACGCCGACGACCTGACGCCCGACGGCATCCAGAACGCCCTCGACCCCACGCGACGGCGTTCCTTCGACGTGAAGAAGGTGGTGCCGGGAGAGGACACGATGACTGTCTTCGTCCTCGTCTCCAGCTCACACCCGGGGATCGACCAGTGCTACCGCTTCACCCGGCCTGTCACCGACGGCGCCGGCCGGGGTCCCACCACCGCGGTTCCCACGTCCTCGTGCTGACCTGGCGGTGACCCGCGACGAGAGCCGGCCGGTGCCCTCATCGTGTTGACCGCCGCTGCCGGCAGGCAGTGCGCACCCGGACGCCCTGGGCGACGTCCCCGGCAAGCGGCGGGAGCGGGTTCCGTCTGCGGCGGAGAAGAAGTGGAACCGAAAGCGGAACCGATGCAGCGGTGCGGACACTTGTTGTTGTGGACTTCCTACTGCATGAACGGGTCCGGTCCGGCGACCGGGCGGCGTTCGCCGAGATCTTCGACGAGCATGCGCGTGTCGTCTATGCCCATGCGATCAGGACGACGGGCGACTGGGCCCTCGCCGAGGACGTCATGTCCCTCACTTTTCTGGAGGCCTGGCGGCTGCGCGACAAGCTTCGCGAGGAAGTCAGAAGCGTCCGGGCATGGCTTCTGGGCATCGCGACCAACGTGATGCGCAACATCGCCCGGGCGGCACGTCGGCATCGGGAGGCGATGTCCCGTCTGCCACCGCCGGAGGCGTTGCCGGACTTTTCGGACGAGGTGGTCGGCCAGATGACCGACGGTCAGCGGCTGGCCGCCGCAGCCCGAGCGGTGCAACGTCTGAAGCGGACCGAGCGCGAGGTCTTCACCCTGGTCGTCTGGTCCGATCTGGGGTATGCGGCGGCCGCTGAGGCATTGGGGATTCCTGTGGGCACCGTACGTTCCCGGCTTTCACGGGCGAGAGAGAAGCTGCGCCGGCTCGTCGAGGAGGAGCTTGTCTCCGATCCGCATCGTGTGGAACTGCGGACCGGCAGCGGACACATATCGCAGAGCGGGGAGGCCGCAGCCCGCCCTTCCCACAGGAGGAGTTCACGATGAGTCTGGAACAGCGGGAACAGTCCGAGCTTGATGAGGCGAGGCGGACGCTGCCTCCGGCTCCCTGTCCGGAGCCGTCACTTGGACGCGTGGAAGCACGCCGTGAGCACTTCTTGACCGAGATCGACCGGCAGGCGCGATCCCGCTCGTCCCGCCCGGCGCCGCGGTCGAGAGGGCGCTGGGGGCTGGCGCTGGGCGCGGCAGTGGCCGCTGGAGCGGCCGTCGTCGTTCTCACTGTCGACTTCGGCTCCCCCGGCGCTCGGCCCGACGTGCCACCGGCTTCCGCAGCATCGGTCGAACTGCTGGAGAGAGCGGCTCTGGCCGCCGCTACGACGCCTCAGACGAAGGTGCGCACCGGCCAGTACTCGTACGTGAAGACGGTCGGTCACACGTCGGTGCTGTCCGAGACCAAGTCGGGCGAGATGCAACTCCTGCGCGAAAGCGAGGCCATGGAGCAGTGGACCTCGGTGGACGGCAGTGAGCAGACCCTTCAGCGCAAAGAAGGCAACGACGAACTGCTGCCGGGCACTCCGGGCCGGGGCAATCTGAACTCACCGACCTACAACTTCCTGGCTGCCCTGCCGGCCGACCCCGGCGCTCTGCTGGAGCGGATCCGCGACGACGCCGAGAAGAATCACGGAGCCGGTTCCGACTCCACCACGGGACCGGACCAGGAAGCCTTCGTCACCATCGGCGACTTGCTGCGCGACGGGGTGAGTCCGCCCGAGACCACTGCGGCTCTCTACCGCGCCGCTGCCCTCATCCCCGGAGTCGATGTCGTCCCCGTCGCCGTCGACGCGGCAGGCCGAAAGGGGGTCGCCGTCGCCCGAACACACGACGGCGAACGCACTGAGTGGATCTTCGACAAGAGCACGGCCCGACTGCTGGGTGAGCGCACGGTCCTCGTGGAGGACAACGCCTGGGGCAAGGCCGGCACCGTCGTCACCTCCGTCGCCGTCATCAGCAGCGGCATCGTCGACGAGGCCGGACAAAGCCTCTAGAGCGCCGAAGGACTCCGCGACGCAGCGCAGTACACGGATGACAGTGAGCATGCAAGGTCGAACATCAAGACGGTTGTGATCGAGAATTCGACATTCTCGATCACAACCGCACTCAAACTCCAGAGCCTGCTGTGGGATCCCTGTGACGCACTGACACACAAAACTCACAGGAGTAACAGCATGCGCCCTGCACGCGTCCTCGTCCCGGTCGTTGCTGCCCTCTGCGCCTTCGCAACGAGCGCGACGACCGCAACCGCGGCACCGGAGCCCACCGCAATACCCGAGGTCGGGCTCGCCACGCCGGCGGAGGAGGCTGCGCTCCAGCGGCAACTCGCCGAGTCCAGGCCGGTGATCGCCACCTACAAGGGCGAGAAGATCAACCTGGCCGACGGCTGGCAAGGGGCGCAGGCCTGCTCCGAAGTGCCGAGCGGTGAGGTCTACTGCTACGACACCGTCGGGGAAGCGGATCAGGCACTGGCTGAACTCGCCCCGGCAGCCGCGAGAGGGACCAGCAGCGGCATGGCGTCACCGAGTGGTGAGTTCGGTCCCATGGCTTCCACGGACTGCGTCGCCGGTTGGGTCTGCCTGTGGGAGCACGCGAACTACAAGGGACGTCGGCTCCAGTGGTCCGCCAAGGGGACCAAGCAGCTTGGGGACTGGGACTTCCGGGACAAGGCCAGCTCGGGTTGCGTGGCCCGCGTTCAGGGCGGTGTGCTGGCGTACGACGCCCGAACGGGCCTGCCCGATCCGTACATGGCCTTGGGAGCCGGCTACTGCTACAACTTCTCCACTGCCGACTACCCGACCGGTGGCTCCTTCAACGACAAGGTCGACTACATCGAGATGTGACCGACGGAGCGACGTCGCCTCGCGCCCACACACCTGTTTGAAGGTGCCGGAGAGGTAGGCGTCAGGGCTGTGAGGGACGGGCATGTCTGCATCCGGCGCCGTGATGCGGCAGCACCACGTCACGGCGCCGGCCCCGGGATGCCTCGTGGCGGCATGACGGCAGGCTTACCGCCTACGCCCGCGCGCAAGCCCGGCTGGCCACCACCGTCTGCTTCTTCGCGGAGTCCGAGGACACCACCATGTCCGGCACGTCCTGCTCCTAGCACTCGATGATGTTCACCGCGAGCCCGCCCCGGGCCGTCTCCTTGTACTTCACCGACATGTCCGCGCCGGTGTCCTTCATCGTCTTGATGACCTTGTCCAGGGACACCTTGTGGGAGCCGTCGCCGCGCATCGCCATGCGGGCGGCCGTGACGGCCTTGACCGCGGCCATGCCGTTGCGCTCGATGCAGGGGATCTGGACGAGGCCGCCGACCGGGTCGCAGGTGAGCCCGAGGTTGTGCTCCATACCGATCTCGGCGGCGTTCTCGACCTGCTCCGGCGAGCCGCCGAGGACCTCGGCCAGGGCACCCGCGGCCATGGAGCAGGCGGAGCCGACCTCGCCCTGGCAGCCGACCTCGGCGCCGGAGATGGAGGCGTTCTCCTTGAAGAGCATGCCGATCGCGCCCGCGGCGAGCAGGAAGCGGACCACGCCCTCCTCGTCGGCGCCCGGCACGAAGTTCACGTAGTAGTGCAGGACCGCCGGGATGATGCCGGCGGCGCCGTTGGTGGGCGCGGTGACGACCCGGCCGCCGGCGGCGTTCTCCTCGTTGACCGCCATCGCGTAGAGGGTGATCCACTCCATGGAGAGGGCCAGCGGGTCGCCCTCGGAGCGCAGCTTGCGCGCGGTGTTCGCGGCCCGGCGGCGCACCTTGAGGCCGCCCGGCAGGATGCCCTCCTGGGACAGTCCACGTGCCACGCAGTCCCGCATCACCTGCCAGATCTCCAGCAGGCCTTCGCGGATCTCCTCCTCGGTGCGCCAGGCCCGCTCGTTCTCCAGCATCAGCGCGGAGATGGACAGGCCCGTCTCCTCGGTCAGGCGCAGCAGTTCGTCGCCGGTGCGGAAGGGGTACTTCAGCACGGTGTCGTCGAGCTTGATGCGGTCCGCCCCGACCGCGTCCTCGTCGACGACGAAGCCGCCGCCGACCGAGTAGTACGTCTTCGTCAGCAGCTCCGCGCCCGAGGCGTCGTACGCCCACAGCGTCATGCCGTTCGCGTGGTACGGCAGGGCCTTGCGGCGGTGCAGGACCATGTCGTCGTCGAAGGAGAACGCGATCTCGTGCTCGCCGAGCAGGTTGAGCCGACCGCCGGACTTGATCGCCTCCACCCGTTCGTCGGCGCTCGTGACGTCCACGGTGCGGGGTGAGTCGCCCTCCAGGCCGAGCAGCACCGCCTTGGGCGTGCCGTGGCCGTGTCCGGTCGCGCCGAGCGAGCCGTACAGCTCCGCGCGGACCGAGGCGACGGACCCGAGGAGCTCCTCGTTGCGCAGCCGCCGGACGAACAGGCCGGCCGCCCGCATGGGGCCGACGGTGTGGGAGCTGGACGGGCCGATGCCGATCGAGAACAGGTCGAAGACCGAGATGGCCACGGGGGAACTCCTGACTACGGGGGTGGTGCAGAGGGGGTGGGTGCCGCGCCCGCTTGTGGCGGACGCGGCACCCGAAAGGTTTCTTCGTTACTTGTTCAGACCCGGGTACAGCGGGTGCTTGTCGGCCAGGGCCTTCACCCGGGCCTTGAGGGCCTGCGCGTCGTAGGCGGGCTTCAGCGCCTCGGCGATGACGTCCGCGACCTCCGCGAAGTCCTCGGCGGCGAAGCCCCGGGTCGCCAGGGCCGGTGTACCGATCCGCAGACCGGACGTCACCATCGGCGGACGCGGGTCGTTCGGGATCGCGTTCCGGTTGACGGTGATGCCCACCTCGTGGAGGCGGTCCTCGGCCTGCTGTCCGTCCAGCTCCGAGTGGCGCAGGTCGACCAGGACCAGGTGTACGTCCGTGCCGCCGGACAGGACGTCCACGCCCACGGCCCGGACGTCGTCCTTCACCAGACGCTCGGCCAGGATGCGGGCACCGTCCAGCGTACGGCGCTGGCGCTCCTTGAAGTCCTCCGAGGCGGCGACCTTGAAGGCGACGGCCTTCGCGGCGATCACGTGCTCCAGCGGGCCGCCCTGCTGACCGGGGAAGACGGCGGAGTTGATCTTCTTGGCCAGTTCGGCCGTGGAGAGGATCACACCACCGCGCGGGCCGCCGAGGGTCTTGTGGGTCGTGGTGGTGACCACGTGGGCGTGCGGCACCGGGTTCGGGTGCAGCCCGGCCGCCACCAGCCCCGCGAAGTGGGCCATGTCGACCATCAGGTACGCGCCGACCTCGTCCGCGATCCGGCGGAACTCCGCGAAGTCCAGCTGCCGCGGGTACGCCGACCAGCCGGCGACGATCAGCTTCGGCCGGGACTCCTTCGCCAGCCGCTCGACCTCGGCCATGTCGACCCGGCCGTCCTCGCCCACGTGGTAGGCGACGACGTCGTAGAGCTTGCCGGAGAAGTTGATCTTCATGCCGTGGGTCAGGTGCCCGCCGTGCGCGAGGTTCAGACCCATGATGGTGTCGCCCGGCTTGAGCAGCGCGAACATCGCTGCCGCGTTGGCCTGGGCGCCCGAGTGCGGCTGGACGTTGGCGTGCTCGGCGCCGAACAGCTCCTTGATGCGGTCGATCGCGATCTGCTCGACCACGTCGACGTGCTCGCAGCCGCCGTAGTAGCGGCGGCCCGGGTAGCCCTCGGCGTACTTGTTGGTGAGGACCGAGCCCTGCGCCTCCATGACCGCGACCGGAGCGAAGTTCTCCGAGGCGATCATCTCCAGCGTGGACTGCTGGCGGTGCAGCTCGGCGTCGACCGCGGCGGCGACCGCCGGGTCGAGCTCGTGCAGGGGTGTGTTCAGGACGGACATACGACTCCCTCAGCCCGCGGAGAACGCGGTGTACTCGTCGGCGGAGAGCAGGTCGGCCGGCTCGTCCGTGATCCGCACCTTGAACAGCCAGCCGCCCTCGAAGGGGGCCGAGTTCACCAGCGACGGGTCGTTCACGACGTCCTCGTTGACCTCGGTGACCTCACCGGACACGGGGGAGTACAGGTCGGACACCGACTTGGTCGACTCCAGCTCGCCGCAGGTCTCGCCGGCGGACACGGAGTCACCGACCTCGGGAAGCTGGACGAACACGACATCGCCGAGCGCGTTGGCCGCGTGCTCCGTGATGCCGACCGTCGACACGCCGTCCTCGGCGGCCGACAGCCACTCGTGCTCCTTGCTGTAGCGCAGCTCTTTGGGGTTGCTCATGGCCTGGATTCTCCTGTACGCGCGGGAGTGCTGTGGAAGGGGGGACTGCTGGTGAGCTGGGACGACGGGCGCGGGGTAGCTGCCGCGGCCCTTCGGCCAGTGTCTACTTCTGGCGCTTGTAGAACGGCAGCGCCACGACCTCGTACGGCTCGTGACTGCCCCGGATGTCCACACCGACACCGGCCGTGCCCGGCGTGGAGTACATGGCGTCGACGTAGGCCATCGCGATCGGCTTGCCCAGCGTGGGGGAGGGGGCCCCGGAGGTGACCTCGCCGATCACCTTGCCCTCGGCGACGACGGCGTACCCGGCGCGGGGGACCCGGCGGCCTTCGGCGATCAGGCCGACCAGGACGCGCGGCGGCTCGTGGTTCGCGTGCTCCGCGGCCTCGCGCAGGGCCTCGCGCCCCACGAAGTCGCCCTCCTTCTCGAACTTCACCACCCGGCCGAGCCCGGCGTCGAAGGGGGTGAGGGAGGTCGACAGCTCGTGCCCGTACAGCGGCATGCCCGCCTCCAGGCGCAGCGTGTCGCGGCAGGAAAGACCGCAGGGGATCAGGCCGACGCCCTCGCCGGCCTTGGTCAGGGCCTGCCACAGCTCGACGGCGTGCCCGGGCTGCACGAACAGCTCGAAGCCGTCCTCGCCGGTGTAGCCGGTCCGGGCGATCAGCGCCGGGACGCCCGCGACCGTGCCGGGCAGCCCGGCGTAGTACTTCAGCCCGTCGAGGTCGGCATCGGTCAGGGACGCCAGGATCCCGGGCGACTCCGGGCCCTGGACGGCGATCAGCGCGTAGGCGTCCCGGTCGTCGCGCACCTCGGCGTCGAAACCGGCGGCGCGCTCGGCCAGGGCGTCCAGGACGACCTGGGCGTTGGAGGCGTTGGCGACCACCATGTACTCGGTCTCGCCCAGGCGGTAGACGATCAGGTCGTCCAGGATGCCGCCGTCGGCCCGGCAGATCATGGTGTAGCGGGCCCGGCCCGGCTTCACGCCGCCGATGTTGCCCACCAGGGCGAAGTCCAGCAGGGCGGCGGCCTGCGGGCCGCTGACGGTGATCTCACCCATGTGGGAGAGGTCGAAGAGGCCGGCCTTCGTGCGCACGGCGATGTGCTCGTCGCGCTCGGAGCCGTAGCGCAGGGGCATGTCCCAGCCGGCGAAGTCGGTCATCGTCGCGCCGAGCGAGCGATGCAGGGCATCGAGCGCGGTGTGACGGAGTTCTCCTGTACTGCTCACGGTCGGTCGTCTCCCAAGGCAAATGGGGGCCCCTCCCGCGCGAGCGAAGCCGAGCGTGAGGGAGGGCGAGGTCGTTCCTCCCCATCTGTCATCGGAACCTGAGAGGTTCGCCATGACCGCAGGGGCCCTGGCTTGCACCTTGGGTGGAGCCGCCGGTGACCGGTGGCCCGCTTTTCAGATGTGCCTCGCCCGCGCGGTAACGGGGCCTGAGAGATTCAAGGGAGGGACTTGCTCCTTCGGCGCCCCAGCTCTTGCGGTACTGGGGACTCTCCCGCGCGGATTCAAACGGCCGGTATGCAGTTGGCGCGCACATCATTGCACGCATCCTTCCGGCGTGGCAGGGGGACCTTTCCCAGAGAGTGCACGAGTCCCGCCCACCGGACACGGCGACCTGTAGCAGCCCTGTTGCAGGACGAGAACGTAAATGAGAGGCCTGCGGCATTACCTTCTCTTTACACTCGGCGGGGATGGGACTCCGTACCTGGCCCCAGGGGAGGACGATCACGGTGAACAGGACCACCGCGTACGCGACGACGGGCATCGCGCTGCCCGAGCAGCCGGCCGCTCCGGCCCGGGCGGTCCGCGCCCCGGCGCCGGCACCGGTCGTCCGTGATCTGCGCGACCGCGCCAGCCGCGGCCCGCACGCGCTGCTGTTCGGCCCCCGCGACCTCGTCGTGGTCACGGGCCTGCCCGGCAGCGGCAAGTCCACGCTGATGCGGCGCACCGTGCCGGGCCGGCGCATCGACTCCCAGGACACCCGTGACCGCTGGGCCCGCCGCATGCCGCGCGCCCTGCCGTACGCGTTCTACCGCCCGCTCGTCCGCCTCGCCCACTACGCCGGGCTGCGCCGCGCCCTGCGTACCGGCGAGGGCGTCGTCGTGCACGACTGCGGCACCCAGGCCTGGGTCCGCCGCTGGCTCGCCCGCGAGGCCCGCCGCCGGGGCGGCACGCTCCACCTGCTCCTCCTCGACGTCACCCCCGAGCAGGCCCTGGCCGGCCAGCGCGACCGGGGCCGCGGCGTGTCGCGCTACGCGTTCCTGCGCCACCGCACGGCCGGCACTCGCCTCCTGCGCGCGGTGGAGCGCGGCGACCTCCCCGCCGGCTGCGGCTCGGCCGTCCTCGCCGACCGCGACGCGGCGAACGCACTGCGGAGAATCGGCTTCACGGGCTGACGGACGTGGGGCGAGGACCGGGGCAGGGTGCAGGGGCGCGAACCCGCGTCCGTATCCGCCCGGCCTCCCCGTCGCGCCCCGTCCCTCCACAGCCCTGCCTCCCCGCGTCCCGCAGCCGTTAGCCTTTGAGCCACAGCAGTGGTTCCAGGCAGGCGGTAGGCAGATGGACATCCCGGCGGGCTTCTCCGCGGACTTCCCGGCGCAGACGCAGACCCACCCGCACGGCGGTTGGCCCGGCAACGAGCTGGAGGAGGTGCTCTCGGCCTCCCTCGGCGCCGGGCCGGCGGCGGGCGGGCGGATCGTCGAGGTGCTCGGCCGGAGCTTCGTGTGGATTCCGCTGCCCAACGGCGGCGGCCCGCACAGCGGCCCCCTCGACCTGCCCGGCATCGAGATGGACGGCCAGGCGTTCGTGCCGGTGTTCAGCTCCGAGGAGCAGTTCCGCCAGGTCGTCGGCTCCCACATGGCGTACACCATCGCGCCCGCCGTGGAGTTCGCCCGCGGCCTGCCCCCGCACGCGGGCATCGCCGTCAACCCGGGCGGCGTGGTCGGCATCCCGCTCCCGCCGCCCGCGGTGGCCGAGCTGTGCCGGGCCGGCCGGACCCCGCTGGACGGCCCCGCGAGCGGCGGCCGGGTCCGCCTCTTCGAGCCGGACTGGAAGGAGGACCCGGTGGACTTCCTCGCCGCCGCCTCCGCGGAGTTCGAGGCGACCGGTGTCGTCGTCTCGGCCCGCCGCTGCCTCGCGGCCATCGAGACGGCCGACCCCGTGATGTTCGTCGGCGTCGAACTCTCCCAGTGGGAAGGCGACCTGCGCGCCCTCCCCCTGGACGCCCTCACCCGTGCCGTCAGCGCCGTCCCGGCCCCCTGGCCGGTCAACCTCGTCCTCCTGGACGTGGCGGAGGACCCGGTGGGAGCTTGGATGCGGGAGCGGGTCCGGCCCTTCTACCAGCGGTAGGGCGGCAGGGCCGGGGGCGCGCGGCTGTATCGTCATGCGGCTCCGCCGCGTGAGCGCGATCAACCCCACGCGACCCGCACCCGCCCGACGGCATCATCCCCGGGCTCCCCTGCGGGCTTAAGCTAGGACACCGTCGAGGCGTTGTACGAAGGGGCGGTAAAGGTGAGCGCGAGCGGCACGGCCGCGGCCGGACAGGTCGAGCACATGCTGCGCCAGGTCACGCCCGGGCGTTACGACGCCTACGAGGCTCTCCTGCGCGCGCTCGCGACCCCGCACACCGGCCAGATCTGGATGCTCCTGTGGCGGGGCCAGGCCGGATCCCCGGACGCCCAGTACGGAAACATGGACGTCGACGGCTTCGGCTACGCCCCCTGCGTGACCTCCGCCCAGGAGCTCTCCGCCAGCGGCTGGAACCGCTCCTACGAGGTGATCGACGGCGTCGACGTCGCCCGTGCGCTCTACCCCGACCACTACGGCCTCTGGCTCAACCCGCACGCCCCCGGCGGCGGCGTCGGCATCCCCTGGCTGGACCTGCGCCGGATCGCCACCGGCCTGGACCGCCAGCCCGCCGGCCCGCTGCGGCTGTCCGAACCCGCCATCGAGATCCCGCAGTTCTACGCCCTGCTCGCGCAGAACGCCCACCGTACCCCGGCCGTCCGCTCGCTGCGCCGCGCCTGGGTGCAGCCCGCGCTCGGGGCGCCGTACCTCGCCATCGGACTGGACGTGTACGACACCTCGCCGCCGGCCGTGGACTCCGTGCGCGCGATGATGCAGCAGTCCCTCGGCGCCGTGCCGGACGGGCTCCCCGTGTCGACGGTCGCCATGTCCGACGAGCACGACCCGGTCGCCCTGTGGCTGCGCGCGAAGGCGCGCCCCTTCTACGACCGCGAGGCCCACGCCACCGCACCCGTCCAGGCCCCTGCCTCCGGGTACGGATACCCGCCGGCCCAGGGCCGGTACTGAACCCGGTCCGAATCGGCCGTCGCGCATCGGCGGTTGCCGCGTCGGCCGTCCAGCCGGCGGGCGCCAGGTGCTTTGCGCCCACTGCACAGGTTTCGACGCCATATCGTCCGGACCGCGTGCCCGCGTGTCCGGATAACGGAATCTCCCAGTCGGCATCACGGTTGCGCATACTTTCTCCATCAGGCCTGGCGTGTGATCGTGAGCGCGTTGAAGACTCGCCTCTCAGGCGCGAGGCCGTCGATCCTGTGAGCGATACCAAGCTGAGGATCGGTCTGTCGGTGGCCGTACCACCTGCGGACGCCACGCCACGCCACAGCCACAGTGGATCAACCGCCGACCAACGGTGGGCAAGGGGGCCGGTGACCACCGGCGAGAAGGGGCAGGGCACTTGTGACGGCACCGATCGAGACCACCGGATCGCAGGCCGAGGCCCAGCCGGAGGCCGTGCTGGCGGGTGCCAAGCCCCAGCACATCGAGGGACGGTCGCTCGGGCAAATCGCCTGGACCCGCTTCAAGCGCGACAAGGTGGCCGTGGTGGGTGGCATCGTTGTCGTGCTGCTCATCCTCGTGGCGGCGCTGTCACGTCCGATCCAGGCGCTGCTGGGCCTCGACCCGAACGCCTTCCACCAGGACCTCGTCGACCCGAACACCTCTCTGCCGAAGGGTGACTTCGGAGGGATGAGCTGGGACCATCCGCTGGGTGTGGAGCCGAAGTTCGGCCGGGACATCCTCGCCCGCATCCTGGAGGGCTCCTGGGTCTCGCTGGTCGTCGCCTTCGGCGCGACGCTGCTGTCCGTCGTCATCGGCACCGTTATGGGACTGGTCGCCGGCTACTACGGCGGACGGGTCGACACCGTCGTCAGCCGGCTCATGGACACCTTCCTCGCCTTCCCGCTCCTCCTCTTCGCCATCGCCATCTCCGCGACGCTCCAGGGCGGTGCCTTCGGCCTCGAAGGGCTGCCTCTGCACATCTCCGTGCTGATCTTCGTCATCGGCTTCTTCAACTGGCCGTACATGGGGCGCATCGTGCGCGGTCAGACCCTGGCCCTGCGTGAGCGGGAATTCGTCGACGCCTCCCGGGGGATGGGGGCCGGCGGCCCGTACATCCTCTTCAAGGAACTGCTCCCCAACCTCGTCGCGCCGATCGTCGTCTACTCGACGCTGCTCATCCCGACGAACATCCTCTTCGAAGCCTCGCTGAGCTTCCTGGGTGTGGGCATCCAGCCTCCGCAGGCGTCCTGGGGAGGAATGCTCAACCAAGCCGTCGACTTCTTCGAGGTCGACCCGCAGTACATGATCGTTCCCGGCCTCGCAATCTTCATCACGGTGCTGGCCTTCAACCTCCTCGGCGACGGCCTCAGGGACGCACTCGACCCCCGCAGCCGCTGACGTCCGCGGTCGCCACACCCGAGCGCGACCCGACGTCCCACCCAAGTGTCCACCTACGAAGGGGAATCCGACCATCATGCGAAGGTCAGCAATGGCCGCGATTGCGGTCGCCAGTAGCGCCGGCCTGCTTCTTGCGGGCTGCAGCAAGGCCGACGACGGCGCCGACACGCCCAAGGGCGCCGGTGCGAACGCCGCGACCAAGGGAGTGGTGAACGCCTCCACCCACAAGGGCGGAACGGTCACCTACGCGAGCGCCGACGCCCCCGAGTCCCTGGACCCGGGCAACATGTACTACGCGTACGGCTACAACTTCAGCCGCCTCTACGCGCGTCCCCTGATGACCTTCAAGCCCGGCCCCGGTGAGAAGGGCAACGAGCTCGTCCCGGACCTCGCCGAGAGCGCGGGCACGCCCAGCGACGGCGGCAAGACCTGGACGTACAAGATCCGTCAGGGCGTCAAGTTCGAGGACGGGACCGCGGTCACCTCCAAGGACGTCAAGTACGCCGTGGAGCGTTCGAACTTCGCGCGTGACGTGCTCTCGCTCGGCCCCAACTACTTCCAGAACCTGCTGGACAACCCGGACGACTACAAGGGCCCGTACAAGGACAAGAGCGAAAAGGGCATCTCGTCCATCGAGACCCCGGACGACAACACCATCGTCTTCCGCCTGAACAAGGCCTTCGCGGAGTTCGACTACCTCGTCAGCGCCCCGCAGACGGCCCCCGTGCCGCGGGCCAAGGACACGGGTGTCGACTACACCAAGAAGGTCGTCTCCTCCGGCTCGTACAAGTTCGAGAAGTACGAGGAGGGCAAGCAGGTCGTCCTGGTCCGCAACCCCGAGTGGGACGCCAAGACGGACCCGCTGCGCAAGCAGTACCCGGACAAGATCGTGGTGAACCTCAAGGTCAACAAGGCCACCATCGACAAGGACGTGATGTCCGGGGACACGATGATCGACATCCAGGGCACGGGTGTCGACGCGCAGACCCAGGCGCAGATCCTGAACGACAAGGCCCAGATGGCCAACACGGACAACGCGCTGGGCGGTCGCCTCATCTACACGGCGATCAACACCAAGCTGGCGCCGTTCGACAACGTCGAGTGCCGCAAGGCGGTCGAGTACGCGATCGACAAGACCGCCGTGCAGACCGCGATGGGCGGCCCGATCCGCGGTGACATCGCCACCACCGTCCTGCCCACCGACGTCACGGGCTACCAGAAGGCCGACCTGTACGCCACCAAGGGCAACAAGGGTGACGTCACCAAGGCCAAGGAGCACCTGAAGGCCTGCGGCAAGGAGGGCGGCTTCAAGACCTCCATCTCCGCCCGCACCGACCGGCAGGGCGAGGTCGACGCGGCCACCGCCATCGTCGGCGCGCTGAAGAAGGTCGGCATCGACGCGGACATCAAGCAGTACCCGTCCGGCAAGTACTTCTCCGACTACGCGGGCGTGCCCAAGTTCAACGAGAAGAACAACATCGGCCTGATGATGATGCAGTGGGGCGCCGACTGGCCCACCGGCTATGGCTTCCTTCAGCAGATCGCGCACGGCAAGGCCGTCAGCCAGTCCGGCAACACCAACCTGTCCGAGCTGGACGACCCGCAGATCAACAAGCTGCTGGACGAGGCGATCGGCAACACCGACGAGGCCGCCCGTACCAAGGCGTACACGGAGGTCGACCAGAAGATGATGGAGCAGGCCGCCATCGTGCCGCTGACCTACTTCAAGGTCCTGCTGTACCGCTCGCCGCACGCCACCAACCTGGTGTCGTCGTCCGCCTGGAGCGGCCAGTACGACTACCTCAACGTCGGCACCGCCGAGAAGTAGCCCCGGAAGGCAGGTGAAGGCATTGGCGCCCGCGGACCTCGTGCTCCGCGGGCGCCGGCGCCGGTCCTCGTGATCTCGTACATCATCCGCCGGACGATCGCGGCGCTCATCCTGCTGCTCGTCGTCACCGCGGTCACCTTCGGCATCTTCTTCATCCTGCCGAAGCTCGCCGGGCAGACCGCCGACCAGCTGGCACAGCAGTACATCGGCAAGAACCCCTCGCCGGAGGACATCGCGGCGGTCAAGGCGAACCTCGGTCTCGACCAGCCGGTCTACGTCCAGTACTGGGACTTCATCAAGGGGATCGTCTCCGGCGCCACATACGACCTCGGCCCCACCACCGTCCGCTGCGACGCACCCTGCTTCGGTTACTCCTTCAAGGACCACATCGAGGTATGGCCCCAGCTGACCGAACGGCTGCCGGTCACCCTCTCGCTGGCCATCGGCGCCGCCGTGCTGTGGCTGGTCGGCGGCATCACCGCCGGTGTCATCTCCGCTCTCAAGCCGGGCTCGTTCTTCGACCGCTCCGCCATGGGCGTGGCGCTGGCGGGCGTCTCCCTGCCCATGTTCTTCACCGGGCAGCTGGCGCTGCTGGTGTTCAGTTACCAGCTGGGTATCTTCGGCAGAACGTACGTCCCGTTCACCGAGAACCCGTCCCAGTGGGCCAACACCCTTTTCCTGCCGTGGTGTTCGCTGGCACTGCTCTACTCGGCCATCTACGCCCGCCTGACCCGCTCCGGCATGCTGGAAACCATGAGCGAGGACTTCATCCGCACCGCCCGGGCCAAGGGCCTGCGTGAGCGCAAGGTGGTCGTCCGGCACGGTCTGCGGGCCGCGTTGACGCCGCTGGTGACGGTCTTCGGCATGGACATCGGCCTGCTGCTCGGCGGTGCCGTCATCACCGAGACGGTGTTCTCCCTGCACGGCATCGGCGAGTACGCGGTTCAGGCGATCACTGCCAACGACCTGCCCCCGATCCTGGGGGTGACCCTGCTCGCGGCGTTCTTCGTCGTCTTCATGAACCTTGTGGTGGACCTGCTGTACGCCACGATCGACCCGCGGGTGAGGCTCTCGTGACCGAACTGTCCAAGACCGAGGCCGCCGTCGGCGAGCCCACGCCGGCAGGCGGGACTCCCCGGTCCTTCCTGGATGTGCGCGACCTCAGGGTGCACTTTCCCACCGACGACGGCCTGGTGAAGTCCGTCGACGGCCTCTCCTTCCAACTGGAGAAGGGCGAGACCCTCGGCATCGTGGGCGAATCCGGCTCCGGCAAGTCCGTGACCTCGTTGGCCGTCCTCGGTCTGCACCGCCTGGGCAACCGGGGCAAGAACGTGCAGGTGTCCGGGGAGATCTGGCTCGACGGCAAGGAGCTCGTCTCGGCGAGCCCCGACGAGGTGCGCAGGCTGCGCGGCCGCGAGATGGCGATGATCTTCCAGGACCCGCTGTCCGCGATGCATCCGTACTACACGGTCGGCAACCAGATCGTCGAGGCGTACCGCGTCCACAACAAGGTCGACAAGAAGACCGCCCGCAAGCGCGCGGTCGAACTGCTCGACCGGGTCGGCATTCCCGAGCCCGCCAAGCGCGTCGACAACTACCCGCACGAGTTCTCCGGCGGTATGCGCCAGCGTGCCATGATCGCCATGGCCCTGGTCAACAACCCGGAACTGCTGATCGCGGACGAGCCGACCACGGCCCTCGACGTCACCGTGCAGGCACAGATCCTGGACCTCATCCGGGACCTGCAGAAGGAGTTCGGCTCCGCGGTCATCATCATCACGCACGATCTCGGCGTGGTCGCCGAGATCGCGGACGACATCCTCGTGATGTACGGCGGGCGATGCGTGGAGCGCGGCCCCGTCGACAAGATCTTCTATGAGCCGCAACACCCCTACACCTGGGGTCTGCTCGGTTCCATGCCGCGCATCGACCGGGCGCAGGCAGACCGGCTCATCCCGGTCAAGGGCCAGCCGCCCAGCCTCATCAACGTTCCGTCGGGGTGCGCGTTCCACCCGCGCTGCCCGTACGCCGACGTCCCCAAGGGCGGGGTCACCCGCACCGAGCGCCCGGAGCTGCGCGAGGTCGGTGGCAGGCACCATGTCGCCTGTCACCTGTCGCAGGAGGACCGCAGCCGGATCTGGACCGAAGAGATTGCGCCGAAGCTGTGAGCGAGACTGAGACCCGGGCCGGGACGTCGGCCGCGCGGACCGAGAAGCCGGCCGCAGACGAGAAACCGCTGCTCAAGGTCGAGGGGCTGGTCAAGCACTTCCCCGTCAAGAAGGGCCTGCTGCAACGGCAGGTCGGGGCGGTCAAGGCCGTGGACGGCATCGACTTCGAGGTCCGCCGCGGCGAGACCCTCGGCGTCGTCGGCGAGTCCGGCTGCGGCAAGTCGACCATGGGCCGTCTCATCACCCGGCTGCTCGAACCCAGCGGCGGGAAGATCGAGTTCGACGGTACGGACATCACGCACCTCGGCACGAGCGGGATGCGCCCGTTGCGCCGCGACGTGCAGATGATCTTCCAGGACCCGTACGGCTCGCTGAATCCCCGGCACACCATCGGCACGATCGTCTCCGCGCCGTTCAGGCTCCAGGGCGTCGAGCCCGAAGGCGGGATCAAGAAGGAGGTCCAGCGCCTCCTGGAACTGGTGGGTCTGAGCCCGGAGCACTACAACCGCTATCCGCACGAGTTCTCCGGCGGTCAGCGCCAGCGCATCGGCATCGCCCGGGCGCTCGCGCTGAAGCCGCGTATGGTCGTGGCGGACGAGCCCGTGTCCGCGCTCGACGTGTCGATCCAGGCGCAGGTCGTGAACCTGATGGACGACCTTCAGGACGAGCTCGGCCTGACCTACGTGATCATTGCCCACGACCTCTCCGTCGTGCGCCACGTGTCCGACCGCGTCGCGGTGATGTACCTCGGCAAGATCGTCGAGCTCGCTGACCGGGACGCGCTCTACACGTCGCCCATGCACCCGTACACCAAGGCGCTGATGTCGGCGGTGCCGATCCCGGACCCCAAGCGACGTACAGCGAGGAGCGAGCGCATCCTGCTCCGCGGTGACGTGCCTTCACCGATCGCCCCGCCGAGCGGCTGCCGATTCCACACCCGGTGCTGGAAGGCGACGCAGATCTGCAAGACGACCGAGCCGCCGCTGGCGGAGCTGCGGCCCGGCCAGCGGGTGGCGTGCCACCACCCGGAGAACTTCGAGGACCAGCAGCCGCAGGACACGGTGCTGCTGTCCGTGGCAAAGGAGGCGGCGGCACTGGTCGCCGACGAGGCGCCGGCCGAGTCGGCGCAGACGTCGGCGGCAGCGGCGGCGCACAGGGAGCCGGAGGCCGCCGGGACAGAGGCGGAAACGCCCGTGAAGAAGGTGGCGGAGTCTGGCTCTGAGGAGCCCGAAGGCAGGTGACCCTGCAATGCCAGAGCGCCGCTGCCTTGAGAATCAAGGCAGCGGCGCTCTGGCAGGTAAAAATGTTCGGGTGCTCCAGCAACTCTTCAGCCCGTCCGTCCAGCACACGCTCGACCTGATCGGCATCTTCGTCTTCGCGATCTCCGGCGCCCTGCTGGCCGTGCGCAAGAACTTCGACGTGTTCGGCATGGCCGTCCTCGCCGAGGTCACCGCGCTGGGCGGCGGGCTCTTCCGGGACCTGGTCATCGGGGCCGTACCGCCCGCCGCCTTCACGGACCTGGGGTACTTCCTCACCCCGCTGCTCGCCACCCTCCTCGTCTTCTTCCTGCACCCCCAGGTGGAGCGCATCCAGGTCGCGGTGAACATCTTCGACGCGGCCGGCCTCGGCCTGTTCTGCGTCGCCGGCACGATCAAGGCGTACGAGTACGGGCTCGGCCTGACCGCCTCCGCCGGTCTGGGACTGACCACCGCCGTGGGCGGCGGTGTGCTGCGGGACGTGCTCGCCAACGAGGTCCCCTCACTGCTGCGCTGGGACCGCGACCTCTACGCCGTCCCGGCCATCGTCGGCTCCGCCCTGGTCGCCCTGTGCATTCAGTACGACGCCCTGAACCCGCTCACCAGCTCTCTCGCGGTGATCACCGCCTTCGTACTGCGCCTGCTCGCGATGCGGTACCACTGGCGAGCTCCGCGGGCGTGGCACCGGCGCTCGACGGTGAGCGAGGAGGAGCAGCCCGTCCTGCCGTGACGGGCCGGGCACCCATCTGCTGGGTCAGCCAGCGGAACACCGGGACCACCTGTGGCCGCCACAGCGCCATGTTGTGACCGCCCGCGCTCTTCGGGATGTACACCACGTGCACGGTCGTCGGCGCCTTCGCGGCCTGTTCCAGGGCCACGGCGGCCTCGTAGCCGTCGTGCGGCTGGCCGGACAGGTACAGCGCGACGCGCGGCGGGACGGGCGACCTGCGCAGCATCAGGTACGGGTTGTTCTCCGAGCGCAGGGCGGGGCTCTGCGCGGTGAGCGAGTCGCGTTCGCCGATCGGGTCGTTGTAACCGGACAGGCTCACGGCCGCCCGGTAGCGGCCGGGGTGGGCGATGGCGAGCCGGGCCGCGCAGTGCGCCCCGGCCGAGTAGCCGGCGACGGCCCAGCCCCGCGGGGCGGACTGGGCGCGGAAGTTGTCCATGACCATCCTCGGCACGTCGACACTGAGCCAGGTGTCGGCGTCGACCGTGCCCGGGATGTTGGCGCAGCCGGTGTCCACCCCGGCCAGCAGGTTGGTGCGGGGCGCGACGAGGATGAACGGCGCCACCCGGCCGTCGCGCATCAGCGGCTCCAGCTGCTCGTGCGCGTGCAGCGACCCGAACCACGCCTTCGCCGAACCGGGATAGCCGGGCAGCAGTTCCACGACCGGGAACCGGTAGTGCCGGTAGGCCGGTTCGCGGTACTGGGGCGGCAGCCAGACGTAGACCTCGGCGTTCACCCCCGACACCCGTCCCCTGAGCTGGGTCACCCGCACCCCGCCGGCCGCGCTCATCCCGGGGCCGGTGGCCGGCTTGAAGGTCTGCCGTACCTCGGGCAGCTTCGTGAGCGCGATGCCGCCGGTGCCGTCGGCGCCCAGATTCGCCGCCTGCTGCACGTGGTCGCCGGTGCCGAGCAGGTCGGCCCAGTTGTCGTACAGGTCGTTGGCGTTGTTGACCAGCGTGAAGACCAGGGCCACGGCCGTCCCCTGCGCGAACAGCAGCATCAGCGCCCGGGCCGCGGTGCGCAGGGCCCTGGGCCCGCGGATGCGCGACCAGAGGACCAGCGGAGTGACGACGGCGGCGACGGAGAGCACGACCAGCGTGCAGAGGAACGGTGTTCCGGTGAGGCTCATGCCCCTACAGAGGGCGGGGCCGGTGCGGGGGTTCACGGGCCGGTCGGACACTTACCGAGAAGTTGCCCCTGTCTCACCAAGGTATGACCCATGCCTGCCCGGTTCGCAAAGCTACCGCTTAGTAGCAACATCTTGTACTGTTCAGCCATGCCAGAAGCAGCCACCGCCCCGGCCGCCCGGGCCACGATCGGCGACAGCGAGTTCGACCGCGACACCGCGCTCACCCGCCGCGCGCCCGGCGTCTACGACATCGACCTCTCCGCCGGCTGGACGATCATCAGCGCCGTCAACGGCGGCTACTTGCTGGCCGTTCTGGGCCGCGCGCTGGCGGACGCCCTGCCGCACGCCGACCCCTTCACGATCTCGGCGCACTACCTGACCGCCTCGCAGCCCGGCCCGGCGGTCGTCCGCACGGACGTCGTCCGCACCGGCCGCACCCTGTCGACCGGCCAGGCCTCCCTCTTCCAGTACGACGACGAGGGCCGCGAGGTGGAACGCATCCGCGTGCTGGCCTCCTACGGCGACCTGGGCACCCTGCCCGACGACGTCCGCACGACGGCCCGGCCCCCCGCGATCCCGCCGATGGAGCACTGCTTCGGCCCGGAGGACGGACCCGCCCCCGTGGACGGCAGCTCGGCGATCACCGAGCGCCTGATGCTCAAGCTCGACCCCGCCACCCTCGGCTGGGCCCTCGGGCAGCCGTCCGGCAAGGGCGAGATGCGGGCCTGGTTCGGCCTGAAGGACGGTCGCGACCCCGACCCGCTCTCCCTGCTGCTGGCGGTCGACGCCCTGCCCCCGACCGCCTTCGAGCTCGGACTCAAGGGGTGGGTGCCGACCGTCGAGCTGACCGTGCACGTGCGCTGCCGTCCGGCGCCGGGTCCGCTGCGGGTCGCGATCACCACACGCAACCTCGCCGGCGGCTTCCTGGAGGAGGACGCCGAGGTGTGGGACAGCGCGGACCGGCTGGTCGCCCAGTCCCGGCAGCTGGCGCGGGTCCGGCTGGGCTGAACTTCGCCCCGCTGGCAGGCGGTTCACAGGCCGGTCCCCAGGGAAGCCGAGGCGGCGCTGTTCGAGTGCTCGCCTCAGGACTCCCCCGACCTCCCTGGAGCTGTCCCATGAAGCGTGTGCGTCTCCTTCCCGCCGTGACCCTGCCGGCGCTCTCGCCCCTGGCCCTGGTGGCCTGCGGCTCGGGCGGCTCCTCGTCGTCCTCGGACGGCGGCGGTGGCTCCGGGCGGGGGCAGGTCTGCCAGGCACCTTCGGGGGCGGCTTCGGGTGCTCCGGGCGGTGCTCCTTCGGGTGTCCCTTCGGGTGCTCCCTCGGGTGCTCCGAGCGGTGCTCCTTCCGGTGTGCCCTCGGAGGGCCCGTCGGGTGCTCCCTCCGCGGGTGCGAAGGTGACGGGTACGCCGTCCGCGGCTCCTTCGGGGATGCCCGGCGGTGCGCCGGGAGGCGGGCAGGGCGGCCCTGATGGTCCCGGTGGCGGGCAGGGAGGCGGCTGCGGCGCCCCGGGCGGCGGACAGGCCGCGGGTGGTCGGGCTCAGGGGTAGACGCAGGGCGGGGGCGGCGCGTCCGGCGAACGGGCGCGCCGCCCTCGTGCGTTGTACGAGGGGCTCAATCCAGCCAGTGCTGCCGGCCGAGGCCGATCAGTCGCATCTGGCGGGTCGCCAGCTGCGTGACGTGCCGGGTCCGGTCCGCGCGCTCCTCTTCCGGCCCCTCCAGGGCCTCCAGGAACAGCGACGCCGTGCTCAGCATCTGGTCGACGTAGAGGTGCGCGAGCATCAGCAGGTCGTCCTCGCTCCAGCCGTGCGACACCGGGTCCTTGGCCAGCTCGGCCTTGACCTCCTGGGCGAAGCGGGCCAGTTGGCCCCGTATCGCCTCCCGGACCGGCTGGACTCCGCCATGCCGCTCACGGGCGATGAACCGGACATGGGCGGGGTACCCGTCGACGTGACGGGCGATCAGGTCGATGGCGCGCGCGACGCGTTCCTCGGGATCGCCCGTCGTGGACACCGTCGTCCGGATCATCGGGTGCAGGCTGCCCAGCGCCTCCTCGACCAGGGCCACGCCCAGATCCGCCGTGGAGCGGAAGTGGCGGTAGAAGGCGGTTGGGGCGACGCCGACGGCGCGGGTGACCTCGCGCAGTCCCAGGCTGCTCAGGCTCTGCTCCTCCAGCAGCGCCAGGGCCGCGTCCAGGAGCGCCTGCCGGGTCTTCTGCTTCTGGGCCTGCCGGATGCCGAGGGTGTGACTCATACCATGCAGTTAACAACTGTTCTCTGGAATTGGAAAGTCATGAGAAGCGCTAGACTGGGAAGTCAGTGAACAACTGTAACCACAACCGTTCACCGAAACCCTGGGGGCTGTTTCCCATGCTGTTCATCGTCGCCGCGCTCCTGCTGCTGGGTGTCGTCCTGGGCACCGTGGCCCACGCGCCGCTCACCTTCTCCCTGGCCGCAGGCGCCGTCATCGCCGTCTGGCTCGGCATCTTCGCGCTCCGCGAGCGCGGTCGCCGCCGCCACACGCAGGCCCACTGACACCGACACCGTCCGCCACCCCTTCGATCCGTCTTCGGGAGTCGATCACCATGCAGCTCACCGCTCCGGCCTCGCGCCGCACCGGTTTCCGTGACACCGACGGCATGGCCGTCGCGTCCTTCATCCTCGGCCTGCTCGGTCTGCTCGTGCTCAACCTCTTCCTCGGCCCGATCGCCATCGTGCTGGCGAGCGTCGCCCTGTGGCGTGGCACCGAGCGCCGCGGCCGCGCACTGCTGGGTCTGGGCCTGGGCGTCGCCGACCTGCTGGTCCTCGCCGCCTTCATGGAGTTCGACAGCACCATCTCGTGGAGCTTCTGAGCCGCCGTCGGACAACCGTGAGCCGGTACGCCGCGGCCGGGCCCGGGGACGACGGGCCGTCGCAGCGCCGTAAGGCGGTCCACGTTCGGCCAGCCTTGCTCTGAGGCGCGTCGAAGGGGAGCCGTAGAATCGGGCTCACCATGGCTTACCTCGACCACGCCGCGACCACCCCGATGCTCCCGGAGGCGGCAGAGGCGCTCACCGCGCAGCTGGGTGCCACCGGCAACGCGTCCTCCCTCCACGCATCCGGCAGGCAGGCCCGCCGCACCGTCGAGGAGGCCCGCGAGACCCTCGCCGAAGCCCTCGGCGCCCGCCCCAGCGAGGTCGTCCTCACCTCGGGCGGCACGGAGGCCGACAATCTCGCCGTCAAGGGCCTCTACTGGTCACGCCGTGACGCCGACCCGGCCCGCACCCGCGTCCTCGCCAGCCCCGTCGAGCACCACGCGGTCCTCGACGCCGTGCACTGGCTCGGCGAACACGAGGGCGCCACCGTCGAGTACCTGCCCGTCGACTCCCACGGCCGCGTCCACCCGGACGCCCTGCGCGAGGCGATCGCCCGCAACCCCGACGACGTGGCCCTCGCCACCGTCATGTGGGCGAACAACGAGATCGGGACGATTCTGCCCGTCCGTGAACTCGCCGAGGTGGCAGCCGAGTTCGGAGTCCCGCTGCACTCCGACGCCGTCCAGGCCTTCGGTCAGATCCCCGTCGACTTCGCCGCCTCCGGCCTCGCCGCGATGACCGTCTCCGGCCACAAGATCGGCGGCCCCTACGGCATCGGCGCGCTGCTCCTCGGCCGTGAGCACACCCCCGTACCGGTCCTGCACGGCGGAGGTCAGGAACGCCATGTGCGCTCCGGAACGCTCGACGTCCCGGCCATCGCCTCCTTCGCCGTCGCCGGGCGGCTCGCCGCCGAGCAGCGCGAGTGGTTCGCCCGCGAGATCGGCGCCCTGCGCGACTCCCTCGTCAGCGCGGTCCGTTCCGCCGTGCCGGATGCGATCCTCGGCGGCGACCCGGACCCGGAGGGGCGCCTCCCCGCCAACGCGCACTTCACCTTCCCCGGCTGCGAGGGCGACTCCCTGCTGCTCCTCCTCGACGCCCAGGGCATCGAGTGCTCAACCGGCTCCGCCTGTACCGCGGGCGTCGCCCAGCCCAGTCATGTCCTCCTCGCCACCGGCACCGACCCCGACCTGGCCCGCGGCACCCTGCGCTTCTCCCTCGGCCACACCTCCACCGAGGCCGACGTCGAGGCCCTGGCGAAGGCCATCGGCCCGGCGGTGGAACGGGCCCGGGCGGCGGGGCTGACGTAGCGCCCGGCAGGGGAGGGGCGCCCGGTGTGTCGGCGCGTGCCCTGGTCTGCGGATTCCTGGTGATGCCGGCAGCCGCCTTCGCCCTGTCGTTCCCCCACCGGGCGTGGCCCGGTGCCGTGGGCCAGGGCCCGCCGGCCTCCGCGCTCGTCGCCTCCCCGTGCCGAGCGGTCAGGTCGGCGTCGTGCGCGCCCGGCGCACCAGGCGCATGTACTTGTCCCAGTCCCAGTGCGGGCCGGGGTCCGTGTGGTCCGTGCCCGGGACCTCCACGTGGCCGATGATGTGCTCGCGGTCGACGGGTATGTCGTAGCGGGCGCAGATCCGGGCCGTGAGACGGGCCGAGGCCTCGTACATCTCGTCCGTGAGGTCCTGCGGGCGGTCCACGAAGCCCTCGTGCTCGATGCCGACACTGCGTTCGTTGTAGTCGCGGTTGCCCGCGTGGTAGGCCACGTCCAGCTCGCGGATCATCTGCGTGACGTGCCCGTCCTGGCGGACGATGTAGTGCGTGGCCGCCTTGTGCCCCGGGTCCCGGAAGGCCTTCACCGCGCTGTCGAAGCTGCCCTGCGTGACATGGACGATCACCATGTCTATGCCGAAGTCGTCGGGGCGGTCCGCGCGCCGCCAGTTCGCGTCCGACGCCGCCACCCAGCGCGCGCCCGTGTAGTCGACCGCGCCCGCCTCGCGCGGCTTCTCGACACCCGGAGTGCGCCACCACAGCCGCGCCAGTTCGTCCCGGGCCAGCACGGCGGAGCCCGCCGCGGCCACCGTGCCACCGATCAGCAGCGCGCGGCGGCCGACCTTCCGGTCGCCGTCCCTCGAAGCCTTCCGCTGTCCCATGTGATCGTCAACGGATACCCGGCGGTCCTGGTTCCCGCGCCCCCGTACCCTGGAAGGGTTATGACTGAGACCCCGCAGCGCCCCCGCCCCCTCCGCGTCCTGGCCGCCATGTCCGGCGGTGTCGACTCCGCCGTCGCCGCCGCCCGCGCGGCCGAAGCGGGCCACGACGTGACCGGCGTCCACCTCGCCCTCTCCGCCAACCCCCAATCCTTCCGGACCGGCGCGCGCGGCTGCTGCACCATCGAGGACTCACGCGACGCCCGCCGCGCCGCGGACGTCATCGGCATCCCGTTCTACGTGTGGGACCTCGCCGACCGCTTCCGTGAGGACGTCGTCGAGGACTTCGTCGCCGAGTACGAGGCCGGCCGCACCCCCAACCCCTGCCTGCGCTGCAACGAGAAGATCAAGTTCGCCGCCCTGCTCGACAAGGCGCTCGCGCTGGGCTTCGACGCGGTCTGCACGGGCCACTACGCCCAGGTGATCGTGCGCGAGGACGGCACCCGCGAGCTGCACCGCGCCTCCGACATGGCCAAGGACCAGTCGTACGTCCTCGGCGTGCTCGACGACCGGCAGCTCGCCCACGCCCTGTTCCCGCTCGGCGACACCGTCACCACCAAGGACGAGATCCGCGCCGAGGCCGAGCGCAGGGGCCTGGCCGTGGCCAAGAAGCCCGACTCGCACGACATCTGCTTCATCGCCGACGGCGACACCCAGGGCTTCCTGGCGAAGCGGCTGGGCAAGGCCGAGGGCGACATCGTCGACGAGTCCGGCGCCAAGCTAGGCACGCACGAGGGCGCGTACGGTTTCACCATCGGCCAGCGCAAGGGCCTGCGCATCGGCACCCCCGCCCCCGACGGCAAGCCGCGCTACGTCCTCGACATCTCACCCGTGGACAACACCGTGACCGTCGGCCCGGCCTCCGCCCTGGACGTCAGCGCCCTCACGGCCGTCAAGCCGCGCTGGTGCGGCGCCGCCCCCACCGGCCCCGGCACCTACACGGCCCAGCTGCGCGCCCACGGCGGCGAGACCGAGGTGACCGCCGAACTCGTCGACGGCTCCCTGGAGGTCACGTTCGCCGAGCCCGTCCGCGGCGTCGCCCCCGGCCAGGCGATCGTGCTGTACGACGGCACGCGCGTGGTGGGCTCGGCGACGATCGCTGCGACGACCCGGGCGCCGGCGGGCGTGGCCTGATCCCGCCGCGGCACCCGGGCGCGGACTCCACGCGCGCGTGCCCCCGCACCGCCCGTCGTCTCAGTCCCGGCTGAAGAACTCCGTCAGCACCGGCGCCAGCACGTTCGGCTCGACCATGTGCGTCTGCCCCTGGAGCGTGCGGTACGTGCCCTCCGGGACGGAGTCCGCGATCGCCCGGGCGGCCTCGCGCAGCCACTCCGGGCTCGCGTCGCCCGCCACCGCCAGGACGGGGACGCCGACCGAGCCCAGCCGGGAACGGGGGACGGTGCCGTCACCCATCACGGCGTCGTCGTAGGCGAGGCTCGTGGCCATCGCCTCCATCCCGGCCCACATGGGGGACTGGCGGGCGCCCTGGATCATCCCCTCGGCCAGACCGGTCAGGCGCAGGAACAGCTCGACCGCGTCCCCGCGCCGCCCCTCGCCGAGTGCCTCCGTCAGCCGCTCGGTGTACTGCGCGCGCTCTCTGGCGCCCTCCTCGGACATCGCGAACGGCGTCTCGTAGACGGCCACGCGCCGCACCGGCAGCCCGCTCGCCGCCGCCTCCAGCGCCAGAGCGCCGCCCGAGGAGATGCCGTACAGGAGTGCCTCGCCCCCCACCGCCTCGATCACCGCGGCCAGGTCCTCGACCTCACGCTCCACGGCGTACGGCGCGGTGTCCGCGCTGGCGCCGCGGCCCCGGCGGTCGTACACCACGGCCTGGAAACGCTCCGAGAGCGACACGGCGAGCGGCGCCAGGGTGCCGCCCGTCGACATCGCGCCGCTCACCAGGACGACCGCGGGACCGCGGCCGGTGCTCTCGTAGGCGATGCGGGTGCCGTCGCGCGAAAGGATCTTCTTGTCCATGCTCATGCAGACTGCCGCACGGCGCGGTCTTCATCGGTGAGGCGGGCGGCGCGTCAGCCGATCAGAACACTTCCACCGCGTAGAAGCACAGGTGGTCCTTGATCTCGGCGACGTCCGGCTTGGGGTCCGGATACGCCCAGACGAGGTTCTCCGCGTCCGGCCGGGACCAGTAGGAGGCGGTGCCCTTGAAGGGGCAGTAGGTCTGCGCGTCGGACGCCGTCAGCAGGTCCAGCGCCACGTCCTTTGGCGGGATGTAGTACCGGTCGGGACACCCCGTCTCGCGCAGCACCAGCGACCGGTCGCTCTCCGCCAGCACCTGCCCGCCGTGCACCACGCGCACGTGCCGGTCGCTGCGCTCGATGGTGATGCGATGCCCTGTCGTCACGATCGCCCCTCCTTGGGTAGCCGACTCCTCCGGTACAGCGCAGGCTGAAGCGGAGTTCTTCCCTCGCCGCAGGAGGCCCCCATGCGCGCCAAGGAACCGGCTGCCGGAAACCGCTCCCGCCTGCTCCACCAGGTCCGGTACGCCCTGCGCCACCCGGAGCGCGTGCCCGCGCACGCCCGGCGTGCGGTGCGCGACGCCTGGCTGCGGCTGCGCCACCCCGACCACATCGCCTACTACCGGGCCGTGATGGCCTCGGACGCGGCCCGCAGCGCGGAGGCGGCGGTGGGGCACAACCCCTCGCGCGAGCAGTGGGCGCGGATCGGCCGCATGCAGTTCGACTACCTGGTGGGCCACGGCCTGCGGCCGCACCACCGGATGCTGGAGATCGGCTGCGGCAACCTGCGTGCCGGACGGCTGTTCATCGGCCACCTCGACACCGGGCACTACTACGGCATCGACATCTCGCCGCACATCCTGCTCGCCGCCCAGGACACCCTCGTGGCCGAGAAGCTCCAGCCCAAACTGCCCTACCTGGCGCTCGCCGACGACCTCACCTTCGCCTTCCTGCCGGACGCGCACTTCGACGTCGTGCACGCGCACAGCGTGTTCTCGCACTCGCCGCTGCACGTCATCGAGGAGTGCTTCGCGAACGTCGGCCGGATCCTCGCGCCCGGCGGGTTCTTCGACTTCACCTTCGACCGCACCGAGGGCGAGGAGCACCAGGTCCTGCACGAAGACTTCTACTACCGGACGCGGACCCTGACCGACCTCGCCGCCCAGCACGGCCTGGACGCCCGGTTCATGGACGACTGGGAGCGCCTGCCGCACCGGCAGTCCAAAATGCGGCTCACCGCCGCGCCGGACCGGGCCCGTACGGTGGGTTCATGAACATCTGCGTCTTCCTGTCCGCCGCCGACCTCGACGAGCGCTACACCCGCCCCGCGCGGGAGTTCGCCACGCTGCTGGGCAAGGGCGGTCACACGCTCGTGTGGGGCGGCTCCGACGTCGGCCTGATGAAGGTGGTCGCCGACGGGGTGCAGGAGGCGGGCGGCCGGCTGGCCGGCGTCTCCGTGCAGTTCCTCGCGTCCAAAGCCCGCCCGGGCGTCGACGAGATGGTCGTCGCCAAGGACCTCGCCGAGCGCAAGAAGCTGCTCCTGGAGCGGGCCGACGCCGTGGTGATCATGGTCGGCGGCACGGGCACGCTCGACGAGGCGACCGAGATCCTGGAGCTGAAGAAGCACGGGCACACCGACAAGCCGGTGGTCCTGCTCAACACCGCGGGCTTCTACGACGGCCTGAAGGAGCAGTTCCGCCGCATGGACGCCGAGGGCTTCCTGCCCCGCCCCCTCACCGACCTCGTGTTCTTCGCCGAGGAGCCGGTGGGGGCACTGGCGTACCTGGAGGAGAGCCGGGGCATCGGGTGACCCGGGCCCCGGCGCTGATGCGAGCATGGCGGGCATGGCTACTCATGTGATCACCGGAGCCGGCTCCGGCATCGGCGCGGCCGTGGCCCGCCGCCTGCACGCGCGCGGGGACGAGCTCGTGCTGCACGCGCGCGACGCGGGCCGCGCGAAGGAACTGGCCGCCGAGTTCCCCGGGTCGCGGACCCTGGTCGGGGACCTCGCCGAGCCCGACCGGCTCTCCTGGGCCTTCTCCCACCAGTCGCTCCCGGACCGCGTGGACTCGCTGCTGCACATCGCCGGCGTGGTCGACCTCGGCCCGGTCGGCGAGCTCACCCCGAAGGCCTGGCGCCACCAGCTCAACGTCAACCTGATCGCTCCCGCCGAGCTGACCCGCCACTTCCTGCCCCAACTGCGCGCCGCCCGCGGCCACGTGCTCTTCGTCAACTCCGGCGCGGGCCTCAACGCCCACGCCGACTGGTCCGCGTACGCCGCCTCCAAGCACGGCCTGAAGGCCCTCGCCGACTCCCTGCGCCACGAGGAGCACGGCCACGGGGTCCGCGTCACCTCGGTCTACCCCGGCCGCACGGCCAGCCCCATGCAGGCCAAGGTCCACCAGCAGGAGGGCAAGGAGTACGACGCCTCGAAGTGGATCGACCCCGAGTCGGTCGCCACGACGATCGTGATGGCCCTGGACCTGCCGCGCGACGCGGAGGTCAACGACCTCACGGTGCGCCCGGGCGGCTGACCCCGGTCAAGGGGCTGCGTAGGCTTCTCCGGTGAGCGAAAACAGCCAGTTCAGGTTCGGCGCGGCCACCGGCGTGGGATCCATGCCGGGCGGCGACGCCCGTGAGGCCGCCAAGACCGTCACCGGCACCTTCGAGGACTTCCCCTTCCTGCCCGAACTGCCCGCCCGCGGCCCCGGCGCGGACATGATCGGGCGGACCGCCGGCCTGCTCGTCGAGCTGTACGCGCGCGTGGAGCCCAGCGGGTGGCGGCTCGGGGACCGGCCGGGGCGGGACACCAGACGGGCCCGCTCCTGGCTCGGCGAGGACCTCGACGCCCTGGAGGAGTTCACGCAGGAGTACGAGGGGCCGCTGAAGGTCCAGGCCGTCGGCCCCTGGACCCTCGCCGCCAACCTGGAGCTCAGGAACGGCGAGGCGGCCCTCTCCGACGCCGGCGCCTGCCGCGACCTCGCCGCCTCCCTCGCCGAAGGGCTGCGCCAGCACCTGGCCGAACTGCGGCGGCGGATCCCCGGCGCGCAGCTCGTCCTCCAGCTCGACGAGCCGTCCCTCACGGCCGTCCTGCGCGGGCAGGTGAAGAGCGCCAGCGGCTACCGCACCCACCGGGCCGTCGACCGGCAGGTCGTCGAGCAGACGCTGCGCGACCTCGTCGGGGTGCACACGTCCGGCCCGGTCGTGGTCCACTCCTGCGCCCCGGACGTGCCGTTCGCCCTGCTCCGCCGGGCCGGAGCGGCCGCCGTCTCCTTCGACTTCTCCCTGCTCACCGAGCGTGACGACGAGGCGATCGGAGAGGCCGTGGAGGGCGGCACCCGGCTCTTCACCGGTGTCGTCCCGGGCACCGAGGGCCCATTGTCAGACCCTGCCGGTAGCGTCATGGGTGTCAGGACGCTGTGGCGCAGGCTGGGGCTGTCTCCGGGGCTTCTCGCGGAGGCGGTCACGGTCACCCCGGCGTGCGGACTCGCGGGGGCCTCCCCGGGGTACGCGCGCACGGCCCTCGCGCACTGCGCCCGGGCGGCGAGATCCCTCGCGGACAACCCAGAGTAACGGGAGGACGACACGGTGGCCGGCGACAAGCAAGCGGAGACGACGACGGTGCCCGCCGAGGCACGGGAGAAGCACGCGCGCCTCGCGGAGCAGATCGAGGAGCACCGCTTCCGCTACTACGTGAAGGACGCTCCCGTCGTCAGCGACGCGGAGTTCGACCAGCTGCTGCGTTCCCTGGAGGCGCTGGAGGAGGAGCACCCCGAGCTGCGCACACCGGACTCGCCGACCCAGAAGGTCTCCGGGTCCTACGAGACGGAGTTCACGGCGGTCGAGCACCGCCGGCGCATGCTCTCCCTCGACAACACGTTCAACGACGAGGAGATGGCCGCCTGGACGGAGCGCATCGCCAGGGAACTGGGCGAGCAGGAGTACCACTTCCTGTGCGAGCTCAAGGTCGACGGCCTCGCGGTGAACCTCACCTACGAGCGCGGCCGCCTGACCCGCGCCGCCACCCGCGGTGACGGCCGCACCGGCGAGGACATCACGCCCAACGTCCGCACGATCGCCGAGATCCCCGACCGCCTCAAGGGTGACTCCGTCCCCGACCTCGTGGAGATCCGCGGCGAGGTCTACTTCCCGATGGAGAAGTTCCAGGAGCTCAACGCCCGCCTCGTCGAGGCCGGTGACAAGCCCTTCGCCAACCCGCGCAACGCGGCGGCCGGTTCCCTGCGCCAGAAGGACCCGCGCGTCACCGCCACCCGCCCCCTGCACATGGTGGTCCACGGCATCGGCGCCCTGGAGGGCTTCACGGGCCTGACCCGTCTCTCCCAGGCCTACGACCTGCTCAAGACGTGGGGCCTGCCCACCTCCCGGCACAACAAGGTGGTCGACGGCCTGGAAGGCGTCCGGGAGTTCATCGCCCACTTCGGCGAGAACCGCCACTCCGTCGAGCACGAGATCGACGGCGTCGTCGTCAAGCTCGACCAGATCCCCCTCCAGGGCCGCCTCGGCTCCACCTCGCGCGCCCCACGCTGGGCGATCGCGTACAAGTACGCGCCGGAGGAGGTCAACACCAAGCTCGTCAACATCCGCGTGGGCGTGGGCCGCACCGGCCGCGTCACCCCCTACGCCCAGGTCGAGCCGGTCACGGTCGCGGGCTCCGAGGTCGAGTTCGCCACGCTGCACAACCAGGACGTGGTCAAGGCCAAGGGCGTCCTCATCGGGGACACGGTGGTGCTGCGCAAGGCCGGTGACGTCATCCCCGAGATCCTCAGCCCGGTCGTCGACAAGCGCGACGGCACCGAGCGCGAGTTCGTGATGCCGAGCGAGTGCCCCGAGTGCGGGACGGCGCTGCGGCCGATGAAGGAGGGCGACGTCGACCTGCGCTGCCCCAACGCCCGCACCTGCCCGGCCCAGTTGCGCGAGCGCCTGTTCTACCTCGCGGGCCGCAAGGCGCTGGACATCGAGCACTTCGGCTATGTCGCCGCCGCCGCCCTCACCGCCCCGCTGGAGCCGGAGGACCCGCCGCTGGTCGACGAGGGCGACCTGTTCGACCTCACCATCGAGCAGCTGCTGCCCATCAAGGCGTACGTCCTCGACCCGGACAGCGGGCTGCCCAAGCGCGACCCGAAGACCGGCGAGGAGAAGGTCGCCACGATCTTCGCCAACCAGCAGGGCGAGCCCCGCAAGAACGCGGTCGCCATGCTGGAGAACATCGCCGCTGCCAAGGAGCGCCCCTTGGCGCGCGTCATCACCAGCCTGTCGATCCGTCACGTCGGGCCCGTCGCCGCGGAGGCGCTGGCCCGCGAGTTCCGCTCGATCGAGCGGATCGACCAGGCCACGGAGGAGGAACTGGCGGTCACCGAGGGCGTCGGACCGACCATCGCCGCCTCCCTCAAGCAGTGGTTCGCCGAGGACTGGCACCGCGACATCATCCGTAAGTGGAAGGCCGCGGGCGTCCGCATGGAGGCCGAGAGCAGCGGCGAGGACGAGGGGCCGCGCCCGCTCGAAGGTCTCACCGTCGTCGTCACCGGCACCCTCGAACACTTCACCCGGGACGGCGCCAAGGAGGCGCTGCAAAGCCGCGGGGCGAAGGTGACCGGCTCCGTTTCGAAGAAGACGTCGTTCGTCGTCGTCGGGGACAGCCCCGGATCGAAGTACGACAAGGCGATGCAGCTGAAGGTCCCGGTCCTGAACGAGGACGGTTTCGGCGTCCTGCTGGAGCAGGGACCGCAGGCCGCGGCCGAAGTCGCCCTTTCGGCCGAGGAGTAGCGGTTGAAGGCCACCCGTTCGGCGCATACCAGATGCATACGGGTGGCCGGGGCGCATTCGGGCAACCGTCGGCGACCGCTGCCCGTGGAAGCCTTCTGCGGCCTACTGTTGAGATGTGCGCCTGCCGTGCCCAGCTGCGGTCGGGGCATCTTCGTGCTCGCAAGAGCGCGGGGAAGGGTTTTCGGGCGCGGGCCGTCGAGGGATGTCGGGCACCGGGCCGCGGGGCGTGGGCACCGCCGGCTGTGAGAGGGACGGGAATGGAACCGACCGAGAGCGCCGTGCCGGGCTCACGGCTGCGCCGTGTGGCGGTCGCATGGCGTGCAGTCCGTGGGGCCGTGCGGCCGGCGGGGCGTCCGGGAGCGGAGGTGCGCGCCGTCGGACAGTACACCCCGGACGGGCGGGGTGACGGGGGGCGCGCCGTGGACGGCCCCGGCGCACAGCCGATCACCGAACGCACGCCCCTCCCCGCCGGCGCGGACGACCCCGACGGCGAACGGCACCAGTCCTGGCCCGCGCTGCCCGCGGCCGTCGTCGCGGCGGCCGGATTCGTCCTGGGCGCCGGCTTCTACCGCGCCTTCACCGGCGGCCACGCGCTCTTCCCGTCGGGCACGGCCGGCTGGGCGCTGGCCGTGCTGACCGGCATCATCGTCGGCCACCTCGTCATGCTGGGCCGCTCCCGCTGGTGGGGCGGCACCGGCTCGGGCGCCGCCCTCACCCTCGCCGTGCTGCTGCTCTACGGCTGGGTGCCGGCCGGCATGGTCAGCCTCACGGTCGTCGTGCTGGTGGGCATAGCCCGCCGCAACCGCTGGCGCCAGGGCGTCCTGCACGGCGCCGTCGACCTCCTCGGCATCGGCGCCGGCGCGCTCGTGCTGGCCGTCTTCGGCACCGTTCCGTCCGTCGAGTCGCCGGCGGATCCCGCCGCCTGGACGCTCGCCACCGCACCCCAGGTGGCCCTGGTCGCCGTCGCCTACCTGATGGTCACCCGCGTCCTGCTCTGGTACCTGCACGCCCCGCGCCCCGGTCTGCCCACGGTCGCCCGCACCGCCCTGGTCAGGCAGGGTCTGGTCGCCGTCGCACTGCTCGGCATCGCGCCGCTGGTCTGCGTGGTCGCCGTGGCCAAGCCGATCCTGCTGCCGCTGTTCTCCATCCCCCTGATCGCCCTGGACTCCACCCTGTGGATAGCCCGGGCCCGCGCGGAGGAACAGCTGCGCGACCCGCTGACCGGGCTGCCCAACCGCCAGTGGCTGCTGGAGCGCATCTGGACCGCGCTGGACGACGCGGAGCGGATCGACGCCCGCGCCGCCCTCATGCTGATCGACCTCGACCGGTTCCGGTCGGTCAACGACACGCTCGGTCATCTCGCCGGTGACCGGCTGCTGCTCCAGATCGCCGACCGCCTGCGGGTGGCGCTGCCGCGCGGGGCGGAGGCCGCCCGGCTCGGCGGGGACGAATTCGCCGTCTTACTGCCGGTCGCCGACTCCACCACGTCCGCGACCCGGATCGCCCGCACCCTCGTCGCCGCCCTCAGCTCCCCCCTCGACCTCGACGGCCTCACCCTCGTCCTGGAGGCCAGCGCCGGGGTCGCCGTCTTCCCCGACCACGCCCTGGACGCCGAAGGACTGCTGCGGCGGGCGGACGTGGCGATGTACCAGGCCAAGCGGGACCGCACCGGCGTGGAGGTCTACGAGTCCAAGCGCGACTCCAACACCCCCGACCGCCTCGGCCTGCTGGGCGATCTGCGCCGCGCCCTCGACGCGCACGAGGTGCATCTGCACTACCAGCCCAAGGTCCGCTTCGACGGGCAGGTCGCGGGTCTGGAGGCCCTGGTCCGCTGGGTGCACCCCGAGCGGGGCAAGGTGCCGCCGGACGAGTTCATAGCGATCGCCGAGTCCTCGGGCCTGATGCCCCACCTCACCGAGTACGTGCTGGAGACCGCGCTCGGCCAAGTCGCCCGCTGGCGGGAGCAGGGCCTGTTCGTCCCGGTCGCCGTGAACGTCTCCCCGCGCGACGTGCACACCCCCGGCTTCGCCGGATCCGTCGCCGCCCGGCTGGCCCGGCACGGCGTCCCGGCGGGAGCGCTCCAACTGGAGATCACGGAACACGTCCTCCTGGAGGACCCGCAGCGCGCCGCGGACACCCTCAACCAGCTGACCGCGCACGGCGTGAAGATGTCCCTCGACGACTTCGGCACGGGCTACTCCTCGCTCGTGCACCTGCGCCGGCTGCCGGTCAGCGAGCTGAAGATCGACCGTTCGTTCGTGGCGCGCCTCGCAGTCGACACCGAGGATGCCGAGATCGTGCGCTGCACGGTCGACCTGGCCCACTCCCTCGGCCTGCTCGTCGTCGCCGAGGGCGTCGAGGACGACGAGACCTGGGAACGCCTGCGCGACCTCGGCTGCGACGCGGTCCAGGGCTGGCTGGTCGCCGCCGCGATGCCCCCGGACGAGACCACGGCCTGGCTCCGCGCCCGGGGCTCCCGGGGCTGGCAGCGCCCCCGCGCCGCCCTGCCGGCGGCCGCGGCGGACGACTCGGGCCGGGTCGGCTAGTCACGGTGACCCGACGCGCCCTGGCGGAGCCGGGGCGCGAAGGTCCGGCAAACCGTTTCACGGGCACGCCCTCCCGCCCCATAGGATTAGGCCAAACCACATTCACTCACCCCTGAGGATCGCTGCATGCCTGGCATCACGCGCGAGGAGGTCGCCCACCTCGCCCGGCTGGCGCGTCTGGAGCTGAAGCCCGAAGAGCTCGACCACTTCGCGGGACAGCTGGACGACATCATCGGCGCGGTCGCCCGCGTCAGTGAGGTCGCCGACCAAGACGTACCGCCGACCTCGCACCCGCTCCCGCTGACGAACGTCATGCGCGCGGACGAGGTCCGTCCGTCGCTCACCCCCGAGCAGGCGCTCTCCGGCGCCCCGGCCCAGGAGCAGCAGCGTTTCAAGGTGCCGCAGATCCTGGGGGAGGACTAAGAAGTCATGACGGACATCATCAAGCTCACCGCCGCCGAGACCGCCGCGAAGATCGCCTCCGGCGAGCTCACCGCGGTGCAGGTCACCGAGGCCCACCTGGCCCGCATCGAGGCCGTCGACGAGAAGGTGCACGCCTTCCTGCACGTCGACCGCGAGGGCGCCCTCGCCCAGGCCCGTGCCGTGGACGCCAAGCGCGAGCGCGGCGAGAAGCTCGGCCCGCTGGCCGGCGTGCCCCTGGCGCTGAAGGACATCTTCACCACCGAGGGCGTGCCCACGACCGTCGGTTCGAAGATCCTCGAAGGCTGGATCCCGCCGTACGACGCGACGGTCACCCAGCGGCTCAAGGCCGCCGACGTCGTCATCCTCGGCAAGACCAACATGGACGAGTTCGCCATGGGGTCCTCCACCGAGAACAGCGCCTACGGCCCGACCGGCAACCCCTGGGACCTGACCAAGATCCCCGGCGGCTCCGGCGGCGGTTCCTCCGCCGCGCTGGCCGCGCACATGGCCCCCCTCGCCATCGGCACCGACACCGGCGGTTCCATCCGCCAGCCGGCCGCCGTCACCGGCACGGTCGGCGTCAAGCCGACCTACGGCGCGGTCTCCCGCTACGGCATGGTCGCCTTCTCCAGCTCCCTCGACCAGGGCGGGCCCTGCGCCCGTACGGTCCTGGACGCGGCGCTGCTGCACGAGGTCATCGCCGGGCACGACCCGCTCGACTCCACGTCCATCGACGAGCCCGTCCCGGCGGTCGTCGAGGCCGCCCGCAACGGCAGCGTCGCGGGCATGCGGGTCGGCGTCGTCAAGCAGTTCCGCGGCGAGGGCTACCAGGCCGGCGTCATCCAGCGGTTCGACGAGTCGGTCGCGCTGCTGAAGGAGCTGGGCGCCGAGATCGTCGAGCTGGACTGCCCGTCCTTCGACCTGGCGCTGTCGGCGTACTACCTGATCGCACCCTCGGAGTGCTCCTCGAACCTCGCCCGCTTCGACGGCCTGCGCTACGGCCTGCGGACCGGCGACGACGGCACGAACTCCGCCGAGGCGGTCACCTCGCTCACCCGCGAGGCCGGCTTCGGACCCGAGGTCAAGCGCCGCATCATGCTCGGCACGTACGCCCTGTCGAGCGGCTACTACGACGCCTACTACGGCAGCGCCCAGAAGGTCCGCACGCTCATCAAGCAGGACTTCGACAAGGCGTTCGAGCAGGTCGACGTGATCGTCTCCCCGACGACCCCGACCACCGCCTTCGCGATCGGCGAGCGCGCCGACGACCCGATGGCGATGTACCTCGCCGACCTGTGCACCATCCCGACCAACCTGGCGGGCAACGCGGCCATGTCGCTGCCGTGCGGTCTCGCCCCGGAGGACAACCTCCCGGTCGGCCTGCAGATCATCGCCCCCGTCATGAAGGACGACCGCCTGTACAAGGTGGGAGCAGCCGTCGAGGCCGCCTTCGTGGAAAAGTGGGGCCACCCGCTGATCGAGGAGGCTCCGTCGCTGTGAGCGCACTGTCCAAGGCCAAGGGCTTCAAGAAGTCCAAGTCCGGTCTGTACGTGTCGATGGCCACGTCGGCGTTCGGCGCCGTCGGTGTCTACAAGCAGATCAAGAAGGCCCGCGGAGACAACGACACGCTGCGGCTGCTCGACGCCGTCGTGACCGGCGCCGCGGTCGTCACCAACCTCGCCATTCTCTACCGCGAGCTGAAGCGGCTGGGCGACGACGACGTCCTGCTGGGCTGAGAGGGAAGTACTCACCGTGACCACCACGACCGACCTGGTGTCGTACGAGGACGCACTCGCGTCGTACGACCCCGTCATGGGCCTTGAGGTCCATGTCGAACTCGGCACCAAGACCAAGATGTTCTGCGGCTGCTCGACCGCCCTCGGCCAGGACGCCAACACGCAGACCTGCCCGGTCTGCCTCGGCCTGCCCGGCGCGCTCCCGGTCGTCAACGCGACCGGCGTCGAGTCCGCCATCAAGATCGGCCTCGCGCTGAACTGCGAGATCGCCGAGTGGTGCCGCTTCGCCCGGAAGAACTACTTCTATCCGGACATGCCGAAGAACTTCCAGACCTCCCAGTACGACGAGCCGATCGCCTTCAACGGCTACCTCGACGTGCAGCTGGAGGACGGCGAGACCTTCCGCGTGGAGATCGAGCGCGCCCACATGGAGGAGGACACCGGCAAGTCGACGCACGTCGGCGGCGCCACCGGCCGCATCCACGGCGCGTCCCACTCCCTGCTCGACTACAACCGCGCCGGCATCCCGCTCATCGAGATCGTCACCAAGCCGATCGAGGGCGCCGGCGAGCGCGCCCCCGAGGTCGCGCGGGCCTACGTCCGTGAGCTGCGCGAGCTCATCAAGGCGCTCGGCGTCTCCGAGGCCCGGATGGAGATGGGCCAGATGCGCTGCGACGTGAACCTGTCGCTGCGCCCGAACGGCACCGAGAAGTTCGGCACGCGCTCCGAGACGAAGAACGTCAACTCGCTCAGGTCCGTGGAGCGCGCGGCCCGCTTCGAGATCCAGCGGCACGCGGCCGTGCTGTCCTCGGGCGGCACGATCATCCAGGAGACCCGCCACTTCCACGAGGACACCGGGTCGACGACCTCGGGCCGTGTGAAGGAGGAGGCCGAGGACTACCGGTACTTCCCGGAGCCCGACCTCGTCCCGGTCGCCCCGTCCCGCGAGTGGGTCGAGGAGATCCGGGCCGGGCTGCCCGAGCTGCCGCTGGTCCGCCGCAACCGGCTCCGTGAGGAGTGGGGCGTCTCGGCCACCGACATGCAGGCGATCCTCAACGCCGGTGCGCTGGAGCCGATCGTCGCCACGATCGAGGCCGGGGCCGACGCCGCCTCCGCCCGCAAGTGGTGGATGGGTGAGCTGGCCCGCAGCGCCAACGAGTCGGGCAAGGCGCTCGACGAGCTGGCGATCACGCCGGCGCAGGTGGCCCGGGTCACCGAGCTCGTCGCGAAGGGCGACCTGAACGACAAGCTGGCCCGGCAGGTCATCGAGGGCGTCCTCGCGGGCGAGGGCACCCCTGACGAGGTCGTCGACAAGCGCGGTCTGAAGGTCGTCTCCGACGAGGGCGCCCTCACCACCGCCGTCGAGGAGGCCATCGCCGGCAACCCGGGCGTCGCGGACAAGATCCGTGGCGGCAAGGTGGCCGCGGCCGGCGCGCTGGTCGGCGCGGTCATGAAGGCGACCCGGGGTCAGGCCGACGCGGCCCGCGTGAAGGAGCTGATCCTTCAGAAGCTGGGCGTCAGCGAGGGCTGACCGCCCGGGGACCCCGACGAGGGGGGACGCACCGGACCCGGTGCGTCCCCCCTCGTCATGCGCTCAGAGGCGTCATGCGCTCAGAGGCCGCATGCACTCACGGGCGGCGGCCGACGACCCGGACGAAGCCCAGCGTCCGGCCCCGGTCGAGGCGCAGCATCTCGGCGCACCGGCCGGCCATCCGGACGTGCCACTCGTCCGTGTGCTCCTCGGCCACGACCTCGCACCAGCGCAGCCAGTCGCGCCAGCCGTCCTCCAGCCAGTCCGCGGTCTCGACCTCCACGGCCCCGCTGCGCGTCCAGTGGCGTCGCCACCACGCCGCGGTGTGGAAGCACCAGAAGTCGGGCTCCCAGTACGGCTTGAGGTGCTCCGGCGGCTCGACGCCGTCGATCTCCTCGCGCAGCGCCGGTACGACGACGCCGATCCGCCCGCCGGGCTTCAGCAGCCGCGTCAGATGAGGCAGGTACAGGTCGTCGGTGCCGAAGTACTGGTAGGCGTCGACCGAGACGATCGTGTCGAAGCCGTTCTCGCCGAACGGCAGGTCGTGCGCCTCGGCGAGCACGGGCAGGACGCGGTCGGCGACGCCCGCCTCGGCGATGCGCCCGGCGTTCTCGTCGGGCTTGATCCACAGGTCGGCAGCGGTGACCGACACGTCGTACTCCTTGGCGAGGAAGATCGACGTCATGGCACGGCCGCAGCCCAGGTCGAGCACGCGGGAACCGGGGCGCAGGGTGTCGAGCCCCAGGGCGGGGGCCAGCCACTCCAGCAGCCACAGCGCGTGCGGGCCCATCTGGTTGTCGATGGTCCAGCGGGCGTCGTAGCCGTTGCTGCGCGGGTAGCCGGGGTGGCTCACACGGTCAGTGAGGGGGTCGTTCGAGGTCCGGGAAGTGATGTCCGACATCGGTGGACGGGCTCCTTGAGTCCTTGAGGAAGAAAGGGGATGCGGAGGAGCTCGGTCGGACCGTCAAACAACGCACCTGCTTCGGCCGGGCGGCGGGAGGCCGCGGGCATTCCTCGGACCAGCGGACGCTAGCAGCCGGCCCTCCGGCCCCGCACCCGGTTTTCGCCACCCGGCGCGCTACCGTCTCGACCATGAGTGGACGTCCTGATTCCGACACCGGTCCGGAGACAGCGGATGCGGAGGCGGCCGACGATCAGGACCAGGCCGACGACCCGGCGGAGGGCGGGCACGACGCGCGGCGGGCCCGCTGGACCGCGGCCGGCACCGGCGCCGCACTGACCCTGGCGGGCCTCGCCGCTGCGCTGCTGCGCCTCACCCGCTCAGCTCCGGCCCTCGTCCCGGCCGCCTACGCCGGCGGGGCCGCCGTGTGCGCTGCCGCCGCGGTGCTGGGCTCGCGCGGCCGTACCCGGCGGGCGCTGTGGCTGCTGATCGCGGGTGTGATGGTGATGGCGCTGGGGGACCAGTTCGACTGAGCGCGGCCGCTGTGAATAAGCCCACGAAACCGACAAATGATCTCGTTCGTTTGTAAGAGTGGCAGCGCATTGCTCATGCGTTCTTTGCTGGCTGTTCAGTTCATGTACGACTGTTCCCGGCCAAAGATCCACACAAGGCAACTCCGGGAGCACGTTTCGTGGCAGCCCTCGCACGCTGGTGTGTCCAGCGCCGCCTGCTCAGTGTCCTGCTGTGGCTCCTCGCGTTCGCGGGGGTCGCCGCCGGTGCCGCCGTCGCCGGCACCACGTACTCGAACGACTACCAGGTTCCCGGCACCGAGTCGGGCCGGGCCACCGAGCTGCTGCACGAGGGCTTCCCGCAGCTCGGCGGGGACAGCGACACCGTCGTCTGGCACACCGCCTCCGGCAGCGTCCGCGCCGCCGACGTCGAGCAGACGATGACCCGCACCCTGGACCGGATCGAGGACCTCCCCGGGGTGGCCTCCGTCACCAGTCCCTACGACGGGCCGGGCACGGGCCGCATCAGCGCGGACGGCCGCACGGCGTACGCCTCGGTCACCTTCGACGACCAGGCCGAGGACATCGCCGAGAGCGAGGCCCGGGCCGTCGTCGACACCGCCAAGAGCGCCGAGACCGACGGACTCCAGGTGGAGCTGGGCGGCAGCGCCGTCGCGCTCACCGAGTCCTCCGGCGGGCACCTCGCCGAGATCGTCGGCGTGCTGGTCGCCGCGGTGGTGCTGTTCCTCGCCTTCGGCTCGCTCGCCGCCTCCCTGCTGCCCATCGCCACCGCCCTGGTCGGCGTCGGCACCGCCTACGCCGGGATCGTGCTGCTCGGCCACGCCATGACCGTCGCGGACTTCGCACCGATGCTGGGCATGCTCGTCGGACTCGGCGTCGGCATCGACTACGCGCTGTTCATCGTCACCCGGCACCGGCGGGGGCTGAAACGCGGCCTGTCCGTCACCGAGGCCGCCACCAACGCCGTCGCGACCACGGGACGGGCGGTCGTCTTCGCGGGCGCGACCGTTTGCATCGCGCTGCTCGGCATGCTGATCCTCCGGCTGAGCTTCCTCAACGGCGTCGCCGTCGCGGCCAGCCTCACCGTGATCCTCACCGTCGCCGCCTCCGTGACCCTGCTGCCCGCCCTGCTGTCCTTCATCGGCATGCGCGCGCTCAGCCGCCGCGAGCGCCGCCGCCTCGCCGAGCACGGGCCGGAGCCCGAGGTGCCGACCGGCTTCGCCGCCCGCTGGTCGGCCTTCGTGGAACGCCACCCCAAGGTGCTCGGCGCGGTCGCCCTGGTCGTCATGGCCGTCCTCGCGCTGCCCACCTTCTCCCTGCACCTGGGCACCTCCGACCAGGGCAACGGCCCGAAGACGGCCACCACCCGCCAGGCCTACGACCTCTTGGCCGACGGCTTCGGCCCCGGCGTGAACGGCCCGCTCACCCTCGTCACCAAGGTCGACGGAGCCGACGACAAGCTCGCCCTGGACAACCTCGACGGCACCCTCCGCAGCACCGACGGCGTCGCCTCGGTCACCCCGGTGACCTTCGACTCCGGCGGCCACACCGCCTACCTCACCGTCGTCCCGGAGTCCTCCCCGCAGTCCAAGGACACCAGCGACCTCGTCGACCGGCTGCGCGGCGAGGTACTGCCGCGCGCCGAGGCGGGCACCTCCCTCGACGTGCAGGTGGGCGGCATGACGGCCGGCTACGACGACTTCGCCGACGTCATCGTCTCCAAACTGCCGGTGTTCGTGGGGGTCGTCATAGGCCTGGGCTGTCTGCTGCTCCTGCTCGCCTTCCGCTCCGTCGGCATCCCGCTGAAGGCCGCCGCGATGAACGTCGCCGCCGTGGCCTCGGCCTTCGGAGTGGTGGTCGCGATCTTCCAGTGGGGCTGGGGCAGCGAACTGCTCGGCCTCGGCAGCGCCGGGCCCATCGAGCCCTTCCTGCCCGTGATCATGGTGTCGGTGCTCTTCGGCCTCTCCATGGACTACCAGGTCTTCCTGGTCAGCCGGATGTACGAGGAGTGGCTGGAGACCGGCGACAACCGGCGGGCCGTGCGCGTCGGCCTCGCCGAGACCAGCCGGGTGATCAACTCGGCGGCGGTCATCATGATCTCCGTCTTCCTGGCCTTCGTCCTCAGCGGTGACCGGGTGATCGCCATGTTCGGCATCGCCCTGGCCGCCGCCGTCGCCCTGGACGCCTTCGTCCTGCGCACCCTCCTCGTCCCGGCCCTGATGCACCTGCTCGGCGGCGCCAACTGGTGGCTGCCCCGCTGGCTGGACAAGCGCATGCCGCGCATCAGCATCGAGCCGCCCGAGAGCCGAGCCGCCCATGAGAGGCTGGCCGCCGCGACGGACGCCGAGGTGGCGGACGTCCTGGCGGAGGAGGAGCGACAGCGGGATGTACGCGATATCCCTGGGTGACGACGCCGAGCTGAGGCCCCTGGAACCCTGGCACGCCGGGGAGTTCCTGGCGCACCTGGAACGGGGGCGGGAGTTCATCGGGCAGTACATCCCGTTCGGCACGACCGAGACGGACCTGCCCTCGGCCCGGGCCAGGCTCCAGCGCTACGCCGACCTGCGCGCCGCCGACACCGGCTCCCTGCACGGCCTGTGGCTGGAGGGGACGCTGGTGGGCGGGGTGCTGTTCCTGAACTTCGACGCGGCGACCGGCAACTGCGAGGTCGGCTGCTGGCTGGAGCCGGCCGCGACGGGCCGCGGCCTGGTCACGCGCGCGATGCGGGTCCTCATCGACTGGGCCGTCGAGCAGCGCGGCATCCACCGCGTCGAATGGGTGGCCGCCTCCGGCAACCGGCCGAGCCTGAACGTGGCGCGGCGACTCGGCATGACCCGGGACGGTGTGCGGCGCGAGGCCCACCCCTATGGTGGCCTACGGCACGATCTCGAAGTCTGGTCGGTGCTGGCACCCGAGTGGCGCGCCGCACGCGCGCGTGCCGCTCACAACGATCATTAAGAGACTTCTCAGACAGCGACCCTACGGTGCGAGACATGGCTACGAACGCAGTGGACGAGACCGAGGCCACCCAGGCCACGACCGACGAGAAGGCGGTGGACACCACCAAGTCCGACGAGGTGCCCGAGACCGAGGCCCCGGCCGCGGCCGACGACGCGCAGACCAAGGAGGGCACCCCCTCCGGCGTCGGACAGGGCGCCGCCGCCGTGGTCTCCGCCGCTCTGGGCGTCGTCTCGCTCACCGGCAGCTGGATCGGCACCGTCGCCTCCGCGCGCCAGAACCTCGTCGGCCAGCTGGAGACCGCGCAGAACGCGGGCGTGGCCCAGCAGATCCAGGCGGTCTACGGCGACGCCTGGCAGACCACCGCCCTGTGGGGCGGCCTGTTCGCGCTGATCGCGCTGGTCACCGGCGTCGTGACGCTCGCCCGGCCCGCGTTCGGCACGCCGGGCCGGATCCAGGCCCCCTGGATCAAGTCCGTCGCCTGGGCGGGAGTCGCCCTCGGCGTCATCGGCCTGTTCCTGGCCGTCCTCAAGTACACCGGCGTCCTGCTCGGACTGCCGTCCGCGAGCTGAGAGCCCGCGTGTCCTGAGGGGTCTCAGGCGGTTCCGTAAGCACCTTACGGAGCCCCTGAGGCCCCTCAGCCGTGTCTAAGGCCCCTCAGGTCGCCGAAGATGCGGAACTCTCCCGATGTGGTGCCCCCGCCTGGGGGACGAGAGTGAGGTCATCACGGAGAAACACTCCGTGACCGGCGTCTCCTCGAAGGACACACCATGCACGAGTACGAGTTCCAGCAGCTGCGCACCTCCGACCTCAGTGATCCTCTCGGATGTCCTTGGTCTCGCGGGCCGTTGAGTCCTTTGTACTCCTGCCCCGGAGCAAGCGGAAGTCCAGGCTGCACTTCTTTACTT
>NZ_JBEZWN010000036.1:0-82083 GCF_040637495.1 Streptomyces sp. NPDC029044 | reverse complement strand
CCCTGCTGTCGGTGCTGGAGGAGACCAGCGGCCGGGACATGAGCGCCTGGTCGCGGCCGGCGGTAGGGGCCGTCGGCCCGGCAGCCGAAGTACTCGCGGCTGAACCGCCGGCTCGGGCAGGCGGGGTACGGGCGGCTGAGCCGTCGGCCCGGCCGGCGGTCGGGCCGTTGGTCCGGGCAGGCGCGACGTACCGGCGGCCTGCCCGCCTGTTCCGGCAGGTGAAGCGCCCCGTGGCTGCCTGGCGCCCGCGGCAGGCGAAGTACGCGTGGCCGGCCGTCGTCCGAGGCAGCCGGGACACCCGTCGCCCGCGGTAAGTGAAGTACGCGTGGCCCCGCCGCCCGCGGTAGGTGAAGCACCCGCGGCCGACCCCCCCGGCAGCCGAAGCACCGCGGCCGACCGCCGCCCTCGGCAACCGAAACACCCGCAGCCGACCCCCGCCCCCGGCAGCCCAAGCACCCGCTGCCCAGTCGTCAGTGGTGGAAGCTCGTCGCCGCCCCCCTGTCCTCCGTCAGTGGGCGCGGTTGCCGGCGCAGGTCCGGCAACAGCCGTTCCAGGTCCTGCGCGAGCAGCTCCGCCAGGTCGGCGGAGAAGCCGTTGCGGCACACCACCCGCAGCACGGACAGGTCCTCCCGGTTCGGCGGGAAGGTGTACGCCGGCACCAGCCAGCCGCTCTCGCGCAGCCGCCGGGACACGTCGAACACGTCGTACGCCTTCACGTCCGGCGCGGTCGTGAAGGCGAACACCGGCAGTTGGTCGCCCCGGGTCAGCAGGTGGAAGTCGCCGAGCGCCTCGACCCGTCCGGCCAGTTCCGTGGCCACGTCGCGCGCGGCCTGCTGGACGGCCCGGTAGCCGTCCCGGCCCAGCCGCAGGAACGTGTAGTACTGAGCCACGACCTGCGCGCCCGGCCGGGAGAAGTTCAGCGCGAACGTCGGCATGTCGCCGCCCAGGTAGTTCACCCGGAACACCAGCTCCTCCGGCAGCGCCTCCGCGTCCCGCCACAGCGCCCAGCCGACGCCCGGGTAGACCAGCCCGTACTTGTGCCCGGAGGTGTTGATCGACGCCACCCTCGGCAGCCGGAAGTCCCACACCAGATCCTCGTCGAGGAAGGGCGCGACCATGGCCCCGGACGCCCCGTCCACATGCACCGGGACGTCCAGCCCGGTCCGTTCCTGCACCGCGTCCAGCGCCGCGCACAGGTCCGCGATCGGCTCGTAGGACCCGTCGAAGGTCGAGCCGAGGATGCCGACGACGCCGATGGTGTTCTCGTCGCACAGCTCGGCCGCGGCCTGCGGGTCGAGGTGGAACCGCGCACCCTCCATGGGCACCAGCCGGGCCTCCACCTCCCAGAAGCTGCAGAACTTCTCCCAGCAGACCTGTACGTTGACGCCCATGACCAGGTTGGGCCGCGCCCCGGGGTAGCGGTCGGCGTTGCGTTTCGCCCAGCGCCGCTTCAGCGCCATCCCGGCGAGCATGCACGCCTCGCTCGACCCGGTCGTCGAACACCCCACGGCGGTCGTCGGGTCGGGCGCGTTCCACAGGTCGGCGAGCATCGCCACGCACCGCCGCTCCAGCTCGGCGGTGCGCGGGTACTCGTCCTTGTCGATCATGTTCTTGTCGCGGCACTCCGCCATCAGCACCCCGGCCTCCGGCTCCATCCACGTGGTGACGAAGGTGGCGAGGTTCAGCCGGGCGTTGCCGTCGAGCATCAGCTCGTCGCGCACCAGCTGGTGGGCGGTCGCCGGCGCCATGGGCTGGTCCGGGAGCCGGTGGGTGGGCGGGGCCTCGGCCATGTCGCCGAGCGGGTTGGCCGGGCCGTAGAAGGGATTGACGGACAGGCGGCGTCCGGCGGCCCGGTGGGGGCCTTCGTGGAGCGGCATGGTGCCTCCAGGGGGTCCAGGGGGTCCAGGGGGTCCAGGGGTTCCAGGGGTTCCAGGGGTTCCAGGGGTTTCGGTGGGGGAGGAGAAGGGGTCAGCGGACGGGCGTGCCGTCCGCGCGCAGCTGCATCTGCGGCCGGCCCGTCACCAGCAGCCAGGCCGGCAGCGAGGCGACGCAGAGCACGGCGATGACCCCCGGCGAGGCGACCAGCACCGCGGCGACGAACAGGCTCACCCAGCCCTGCCGGGTGATGGCCAGCAGCAGTCCGAGCACGGCGGCCGAGACGCCGATCGAGGGGTGCACCCCGGACACCGCGGCGTGGGCGCCCAGACCGAGGGCGGTGCCGACGAACACCGCCGGGAAGATGCGCCCGCCCCGGAAGCCGCAGGACGCGGCGACCAGCAGCGCGGCCAGCTTCACGACCGTCAGCAGGGCGTACTCCCCGGCCGACCGGCTGTCCGGGTCGCGCGCGAGCTCGGCGATCTCGTCGAGCCCCTTGAACAGGGTCAGATGGCCGCCCAGGGCCGCGAGGGCGCCCAGCACCAGGCCGCCCGCCGGGAGCATCAGCATCGGGTGGCGCAGCCGGCGGAACGCGCCGTGGACGTAGGGGAAGGTCCGCACGACGGCCATGCCGAGCAGGGCGGCCACCGAGGCGATGACCGCCGCCGCGAACAGGTCGCTCCAGCCCGGCCGGCCGAAGGAGGGCAGGTTCAGGTCGAAGCTCGGATGGTCGATCAGGGTGACGGTCAGGGCACCGGCCGTGCCGGCGGTCAGCGGGGCGAAGACGTTGTCCCACAGCGATCCGCGGGTCTCGCGGACGGCCAGCGCCTCGGAGATCACCAGGGCCGCCGCGACCGGCGTGCCGAACAGGGCGCCGATCGTCGCCGCCTCGGCGAGCGCGGGCCAGACCCGGCCCGGCGCCCGCGGCACGAGACGGGCGCCCAGCCAGGCCGCCAGGGCGACGTTCACGGTGATGATGGGGTTCTCGGGGCCGAGGCTGGGTCCGCCGGCCAGCATCAGCATGGTCACCAGCACCAGCCCCGGCAGCACGACGGGCGGCAGCACGGGGGCGTCGAGGCCGACGGTCGCCGGATCCGGGCCGGCGTGCCCCGGCGCCTTCCACACCACGAGCCCGACCGCGATCCCCGTCGCGAAGAGCATCACGAACATCCACGCGACGGAGTACCGGCCGATCCCCAGCGCGTCGGGCAGCGGCCCCCAGAGCAGGTCCTGGATCTGCTCGGCGGCGACTTCGACCCCCACGAGGACCAGGCTGGACATGATCCCCACGGCGAGAGCGGGAAGGATCGTCGGCAAGAGCGTGCGGGCGGGAGTCGCCGGAGTGACGGAGGGCGCCTGCTGCGCGGGATCCTGGACCACGCGCACACCATAAACGCCGCAAAGTGGACCTATCGCAAACACGCTTGCACCTCACGTGGCGTGAGGCCCGACCGTGGAGCACGGAAGAAGAAGGGAGCGGAAGTGAACTACTCCGTGGGACAGGTCGCGGGCTTCGCCGGCGTCACGGTGCGCACGCTGCACCACTACGACGACATCGGCCTGCTCGTACCGAGCGAACGCAGCCACGCGGGTCACCGGCGCTACAGCGACGCCGATCTCGACCGGCTGCAACAGATCCTGTTCTACCGGCAGCTCGGCTTTCCGCTCGACGAGGTCGCCGCCCTGCTCGACGACCCGGACGCGGACCCGCGCGCACACCTGCGCCGGCAGCACGAACTGCTGACCGCCCGGATCGAGAAGCTACGGAAGATGGCGGCGGCCGTGGAGCACGCCATGGAGGCACGCAAAATGGGACTCAACCTCACGCCCGAGGAGAAGTTCGAGGTCTTCGGGGGCAAGGACCCGGAGCAGTACGCCGAGGAAGTGGAGGAGCGCTGGGGCGGCACCGACGAGTACGCCGAGTCGCAGCGCCGCACCGCGCGCTACACCAAGGAGGACTGGAAGCGCGTCCAGGCCGAGGCCGCCGACTGGGGTGAGCGCTACGGCGCCCTGATGGCGGCGCAGGAGCCGCCCTCCGGCGAGGCGGCCATGGCGCTGGCGGAGGAGCACCGGCAGCACATCTGCACGTGGTTCTACGAGTGCTCCTACGACATCCACCGCTGCCTGGGGGAGATGTACGTCTCCGACGAGCGGTTCAAGGCGTTCTACGACGCGATGCGCCCGGGCCTCGCCGAGCACCTGAGGGACGCGATCGCGGCGAACGCGGCACGTCACACCTCCTGATCGCTGACCCGGGAGTGCCTCACTCCCGGGTCAGGACCACCGCCGTGCCGTACGCGCACACCTCGGTGCCCACGTCCGCCGCCTCCGTCACGTCGAAACGGAACGCCACGACGCCGTTGGCGCCTCGCGCGCGTGCCTGTTCGACGAGTCGTTCCATGGCCTGGTTGCGGGTCTGCACGAGCGTCTTGGTGAGCCCGCGCAGCTCGCCGCCGACCATCGACTTCAGCCCGGCGCCGATCTGGCTCCCGACGTGGCGGGAGCGCACGGTCAGGCCGAAGACCTCGCCGATCACCTCGCGCACGTGGTAGCCGGGTACGTCGTTCGTGGTGACGACGAGGACCTCGGGCTCCGGGCCCTGGCCGCCGCCGTATTCATCGATGCCCATGGTTCACAGCTTTGACCGGGACCGCACACAGTGCATCCTGAGTACGCCCATGGAACCTGGGTCGTGACGGTTGCGTTGATACTTTGAGGCAGTCAGCCCCAGCCCGTACCCCACAGCAGCAGGAGCCACATCCCCGTGACCACGCTTGCGCTCGGCCCCGAGTGGCTCAGCCCGGACTACCTGATCGAGACCTTCGCCCTGCCGGGCATCCTGCTCATCGTCTTCGCCGAGTCCGGACTCTTCGCCTTCCTCCCCGGCGACTCGCTGCTGTTCACCGCGGGCCTCTTCGTCGCCCAGGGCCAGTACATCAGCCAGCCGCTGTGGCTGGTCTGCACGCTGATCGTGCTCGCCGCCGTCATCGGCGACCAAGTGGGTTACATGATCGGCAAGTTCCTGGGCCCGAAGCTGTTCAACCGTCCCAACTCCAAGCTCTTCAAGCAGGAGAACCTGGACAAGGCCCACGAGTTCATGGAGAAGTACGGCCCCAAGGCGATCGTCCTGGCCCGCTTCGTCCCCATCGTGCGCACCTTCGCCCCCATCGTGGCCGGCGCCGGCCGCATGCAGTACCGCACGTTCCTCACGTACAACGTCATCGGCGGCATCGCCTGGGGCACCGGCGTCACCCTCGCGGGTTACTGGCTCGGCCAGATCGACTTCATCAAGAAGAACGTCGAGTCGATCCTCATCCTGATCGTCCTGCTCTCCGTCGTCCCGATCATCATCGAGTACCTGCGCGACCGCTCGAAGAAGAAGCGCGCGGCGGCGCAGGCCCCGGCGGAGCGGCAGCAGCAGCCCCCCGCCATGGACGACGCGACGACCCAGCTCCGCCGCATCGCCCCGGACGACCAGCCGCCCCACCAGCAGCCGCAGCAGCAGCCCCCGTACGGCAACGGGAACGGCTACGACGACCAGCAGTACTACGGCCAGTACCCGCAGAGCCCGGGCTACGGCCAGCAGCAGCCCTACGGCACCCAGCAGCAGCCCTACGGCACCCAGCAGGGCCCGTACAACAACGGCTACTGAGCCGGCCTGCCCGCGGGGGCCGGGCACAGCGCGAACAGCCCCCGCAGGCCCACGGCCGCCGGCGGACCGCTAGAAACCCCTGGTCCGCTTGGCGGCCCGGCGCTTCTCCGCGGACCCGATCCGCAGGAACATGCGGGAGATCTCCGACCCGAGGTTCACCCCGATGGCGATGGCCATGGCGAGCGCCACCGCCTTCGACAGCGACACCAGCCCCTCGTCGATCTCGTTCTGCGCGATCGCCAGCAGTCCGAAGTACGTCGCGGAACCGGGCAGCAGGGGCCCGATCGCCGCGGTCGTGTAGGGCAGGGCGGACGCGAACTGGTAGCGCGACAGCAACTGCCCGAACAGCCCCACCAGTCCCGCTGCCGCCGCCGTGGAGGCCACCGGCGAGATGTCGCCCACGTAGTGCATCGCGCCGTACACCACCCACGCGACACCGCCGTTCAGCGTCACCCACATCACGGTGGATCGTTCCTGCTGGAGCAGCACCGCGAACGCCAGTGACAGCAGCATCGACGCGCCGATCATCATCACCGGGTCGTCGGAGGCCCCGAGCGCCTGGTCGGGGTTGAGCCGCGCCCCCAGCTGCACACCGAAGTACAGCACCAGCAGCACACCCGCGACGATGCCGACGAAGAAGTACAGAACCTCCAGCAGCCGCGCGGACGCGGTGATGTAGAAGCCCGTCAGTCCGTCCTGCACACCCGCCACCAGCGCCCGCCCGGGCAGCAGCGCGAACAGTCCACCGGTGATCACCGCGGACGCCTTCACGTCCACGTGGCCCAGCGTCAGCGCGACCCCTATCGCGGCCGGCGGCATCGCGGCCACCGTGAACTGGTAGAACTCCGGCAGCCCGCGCCCCGCGCACAGCCACGCCAGCCGGTCACCGAGCATCGCGCCCAGCGCTGCCGCGACGAACACGATCAGATCGCCGCCCACGAGCACCGAGGCCGCACCGGCCAGCAGCCCGCTCGCGCCGGTCAGCGCCCAGCCGGGGTAGGGGTGCCGGTTACGGCGGATCTCCGCAAGCCGCCGGTAGGCCTCCTCCAGGGAGACCGCCGTCTCGTCGTCACTGAGGTCGTCCACCAGCTGGTACACGGCCGCCAGCCGCGTGTAGTCGGTGCCCCGGCGGCGCACCGTCCGCGACGCCGTGATCGGGTCGTCGACGAGGGACGGCTGGTACGAGATCGCCAGCAGCGTGAAGGTGACGTTGGGCTCGCAGCGGTCCAGGCCGTACGAGCGGCAGACGGCGAACATCGCCGCCTCCACGTCCTCGGCGCCCTCACCGCCCGCCAGCAGCAACTCGCCGATACGCAGCGTCAGGTCGAGCACGCGCGGGACCGCGGGACCGCTCTCGTCGCCGCCGCGCTGGATCGCCTCCGGCGCCGGCCGCTCCGCCACCGGCATGCGCAGCATCGTGCGCATCCGGTCCTGCCAGGGCACGTCCTTGGTCAGGCTGACCACCGGGATCCCGCTCGGCGGTGTGAAGGCCGTCGGGGGATGCTTCGAGCTGTAGGTGCTCGGCGGTGTGAAGGCCGACCCCTCCTGCTCCGCCGCGGGCGCCGCGTGGACGTCCAGCCCCTGCGGCACGGCGAACTCGGACGTCGTCTCCGACTCCACGCCGGCCGTTCTGTGCAGGGCCAGGCCCTCGGGGATCGCGAACTCCGACGTCGTGGACATGTCGCCGTCGACGCCGGTCCCGGCCGGAGGCAGGAACGCACTCCTCGCCTCGTCCGACTTCGGTTTGCGGTCCTCCGCGTCCGTCACTGCCTGGCGCTCCCTGTACGACACGTCAGCCTCGTACCCCCCACAGCCTCAGTATGCGCACAGACGGACGAACGGGCCGCACGCGCAGGCGTGCGGCCCGTGAGCATCACGAAGAGGGGGTCAGTGACCGCCGCTCTCCTTGAAACGCTTGTAGGACCGCTCGATCTCGATCTCGGCGTCCGTACGGCCCACCCAGTTGGCGCCCTCGACCGACTTGCCGGGCTCCAGGTCCTTGTAGACCTCGAAGAAGTGCTGGATCTCCAGGCGGTCGAACTCCGACACGTGGTGGATGTCCCGCAGGTGCTCCACGCGCGGGTCCGTCGACGGCACGCACAGCAGCTTGTCGTCGCCGCCCGCCTCGTCCGTCATGCGGAACATGCCGATCGCGCGGCAGCGGATCAGGCAGCCCGGGAACGTCGGCTCGTCGAGGATGACCAGCGCGTCCAGCGGGTCGCCGTCCTCGCCGAGGGTGTTCTCGACGAAACCGTAGTCGGTCGGGTAGGCGGTCGAGGTGAAGAGTCGCCGGTCCAGGCGGATACGACCGGTCTCGTGGTCCACCTCGTACTTGTTGCGCGAACCCTTCGGAATCTCGATCGTGACGTCGAACTCCACCGGTGGCTCCTCCATGATCAACACATAGTTCTGGTGGTTAAGTGTCCCTCACGCAGGTGTGTGATCGCGAAAGGGGCTGGTGGTCGTGCCGGAGCTGAGGCCTTGGCGGGCCGCGAAACCGCACGTGGTGCGGCTCGCGGATGCCGTACGACCGCGCCTGGCCCGGGCCGCAGCAGCCACGAAACCACGGCTCGCGCGGCTCGCACGAGCCGGAAAACCGCAGGTCGCGAAGGGTGCGTGGCCGAAGACCTGGCAGTACACCGCGGGCGCCGCCACCGCCGGACTCGCACTGACCGCCGGTGTGGTGACCGCCGCCGGTCCCTGGGACTCCTCGGGTCAGCGTACGGCCGAGCGGGACCGGGCAGTGGCCCTGGGCCGCGCGGGTGGCACAGATCACGGCAGTGCCCCCGGGGCGCCCGGCCGGCCCCGCCCCGCCCCCAGCGCCGGACCGGTGCTGACCGGCCTCGGCGGCGTCAGCACCGTCAAATCCGCCCCGGACGGCAAAGCCCTCACGGACGCCCTCACGCCCCTGCTGAAGGACCCCGCCCTCGGCCCCCGGCCGGCCGCCGCGGTCATCGACGTGACCACCGGCAGGCGCCTGTTCGCCAATGCCTCCGGCACCGCGCTCACCCCCGCCTCCACGACGAAGGTCGCCACCGCCGTCGCCGCGCTGTCCGCGATGGGCGCCGACCACCGCCTCACCACCCGCGCCGCACTCGAACCCGACACGAAGGAAGTCGTCCTGGTCGGCGGCGGCGATCCCACACTCACCGCCCGCGCGAAGGCGGGCCCGTGGGCGAGCCTGCGCACCCTGGCCGCCGGGACGGCCGCCGCCCTCGCCGACCGGGGCGTCCGCGAGGTGACCCTCTCCTACGACACGACCCGCTACGCGGGCGACGAAATGCACCCGATCGGGGTCGACGGCAACCTCGCCCTCGTCACCCCCCTGATGGTCGACGAGGGCCGCACCGACGACTCGTCGAGCGGCCCGGTCCAGCGCGTGCCGGACCCGGCCGCGGACGCCGCCCGCCGGTTCGGGGACCTCCTGAAGTCCCACGGCATCAAGACCACGGCCCCCGGCCCGTCCAAGGCCACGACCCGCGCCAAGACCCTCGCGACGGTCTCCTCGCCCCCGCTCTCCGCCGTCGTCGAACGCATGCTGACCAACAGCGACAACGACATCGCCGAGGCCCTCGCCCGCCAGACGGCCCTCGCCACGGGCAACCGGGCCGACTTCGCCGGCGCCGGCAAGGCCATCGGCAGCCGGCTGCGCACACTCGGCCTCCCCGTGAAGGGCGCCGCCTTCAAGGACGGCAGCGGCCTGAACCGCGCCGACCGGCTGACCCCCGACCTCCTCACCGCCCTGCTCGCCAAGGCCGCCGACCCCTCCCACCCCGAACTCCGCCCGGCCCTCACCGGCCTCCCCGTCGCCGGCTTCACCGGCACCCTGACCACCCGTTACACGGACGGAGCATCCGGCGTCGTCCGCGCCAAGACCGGCACCCTCTCGGGCGTCCACACCCTCGCCGGCACCCTCGTCGACGAGGACGGCCGCCTGCTCGCCTTCGCGTTCATGGCCACCGACACGGACCCCGGCAGCCCGGCGCCCACCCAGCAGGCACTGGACCGGATCGCGAGCGCGCTGGCGGCCTGCGGCTGCCGGTGACCGCCACCCACCCCGCGCCCCCGCGAGCGGCCCCCCGCCCTCGCCGCCCTGCCCCAGCGGTCGGCGCTCACGTACGGTTGACGCATGACGAGCATCGGTGGTGCTTCAACCGGCATGGTCGACTGGAATCTCGCGGTCGCGACCGCGACCCGGCTCGTACGGCCGGGCCCTGAGGTCAGTCGCGACGAGGCCCGGGCCGTCGTCGCGGAGCTGCGCCGGCATGCCAAGGCCTCGGAGGAACACGTCCGCGGATTCACCCGGCTGGGCACCGAGGAGGGGCACGACACCCCCGTCCTCGTCGTCGACCGCCCGGGCTGGATCCGGGCGAACGTCGCCGGGTTCCGGGAGATCCTCAGGCCCCTGCTCGACAAGATGCAGGAACGGCGCGGCAACACCCCCGGCGGCTCCGTCATGAGCGCCGTCGGCGGCAAGGTCACCGGCGTCGAACTGGGCATGCTGCTGTCCTTCCTGGCCTCCCGCGTCCTCGGCCAGTACGAGACCTTCGCCCCCGCCACCCGCGAACTCCCCTCCGGCGCGAACGGCGGCGGCCGGCTGCTCCTCGTCGCCCCGAACATCGTCCACGTGGAGCGCGAACTCGACGTCGACCCCCACGACTTCAGGCTCTGGGTGTGCCTGCACGAGGAGACGCACCGCACCCAGTTCACCGCCGTGCCCTGGCTGCGGGACCACCTGGAGGGTGAAATCCAGTCGTTCCTCCAGGAGACCGATGTCGACCCCATGACCGTCCTGGAGCGCGTCCGGGAAGCCGCCCAGACCCTCGCCGGAGGCCGCCCCGAGGCCGAGGAGGACGACGGCGGGCGCTCCCTCGTCGAGATCGTCCAGACCCCCGCCCAGCGCGAGATCCTCGGCCGCCTCACGGCCGTGATGTCCCTGCTGGAGGGCCACGCCGACTTCGTGATGGACGGCGTCGGACCGTCCGTCGTGCCCTCCGTGGGGGAGATCCGCGAGAAGTTCCAGCAGCGCCGCGCCAAGGGCGCCTCCCGCCTCGACCTGGCCCTGCGCAAGCTCCTCGGCCTGGACGCCAAGCTCCGCCAGTACCGGGACGGCGAACGCTTCGTGCGGGCCGTCGTCGACGAGGTCGGCATGGACGGCTTCAACCGCGTGTGGACCTCGCCCAACACCCTCCCCACCAAGTCGGAGATCGCCAAACCGGCGGACTGGGTCGCGCGGGTGCACCGCAGGGCCGAGTAGTGAACCTCGCGGGAAAGGCGTGAAAGGAAACCGGCCGACGGCAGGCGAACGCCCCTCCAATCACCCGTCCGAGGGACCGTGAGGCAGGGGTAGGCGTGCAATGCTCGGGGAACGGCCCGGTTCTGTCACCATCTACACACTCTGCGTGACCGACACGCGGGCTCACCCCCCGAAAACTTCATGAAGGGAACCGGACATGGGTCCCCATCCTGCGGTCGCGGCGATACGCCTGGCGGTCCGCCGCGTCCTCCACGACCTCCTCACCGAACACCACCGCGCCCCCGTCGCGGTCCCGCACGCCCTCCCGCACGAGCCCCCACCCCCGCCGCTCGTGCTCGTGGCGTGCTCCGGCGGCGCCGACTCGATGGCCCTCGCCTCCGCCCTCGCCTTCGAGTCCCCCAAGCTCGGCATCAGGGCCGGCGGCGTCACCGTCGACCACGGCCTCCAGCCCGGCTCCGACCTGCGCGCCGCCGAAGTCGTCCAGCGCCTGCGCGAACTCGGCCTCGACCCCGTCGACTCCGTCGCCGTCACCGTCGGCCGCACCGGCGGACCCGAAGCCGCCGCCCGTGACGCCCGTTACGCCGCACTCGACACCGCCGCCGAGCGTCACGGCGCCGCCGCGGTCCTGCTCGGCCACACCCGCGACGACCAGGCCGAGACCGTCCTGCTCGGCCTCGCCCGCGGCTCCGGCACCCGCTCCCTGTCCGGCATGGCCGCGGTCTCGGGGGCCGGCGGCCGCTACCGGCGCCCCTTCCTGGAGCTCGACCGGCAGACCGCCCGCAAGGCCTGCATGGTCCAGTCCCTGCCCGTCTGGGACGACCCCCACAACGCCGACCCGGCCTACACCCGCTCCCGGCTGCGCCACGAGGGCCTGCCCGCGCTGGAGAAGGCCCTCGGCAAAGGCGTCGTCGAGGCCCTCGCCCGGACGGCCCAGCTCTCCCGCGACGACGCCGACGCCCTCGACTCCTGGGCGAGCCAGGCCGAGACCACCGTCCGCGACGCGGCAGGGCACCTGGAGTGCGCCAAGCTCTACGCCCTGCCGCCCGCCGTACGCCGCCGTGTCCTGCGCCGGGCCGCCATCGAGGCCGGGGCGCCCGCCGGGTCGCTGTTCGCCCGCCACATCGAGGAAATCGACCGGCTGATCACCGGCTGGCGCGGTCAGGGAGCCATCAACCTCCCCGGCAAGGTCGTGGCCCGGCGGCAGGGTGGCAGACTGGTGATTCGGCAAGGCTGAACCACGACCCCTCCCCGCAGTCGCCAGGAGGGGCCGCTCGGCCGGTGGGACGACCGAAAGTGATGCGGGTGGACGCGAAAGACATGGGTGCCGACCTCGAGAAGGTGCTCATCACCAAGGAAGAGATCGACGCCAAGCTGGCCGAGCTGGCTGCGAAGATCGACGCGGAGTACGCGGGCAAGGACCTGCTGATCGTCGGAGTCCTCAAGGGCGCGGTGATGGTCATGGCCGACCTCGCCCGGGCGCTGTCCACCCCCGTCACCATGGACTGGATGGCCGTATCCTCGTACGGGGCGGGCACCCAGTCCTCCGGTGTGGTGCGGATCTTGAAGGACCTCGACACCGACATCAAGGGCAAGCACGTCCTGATCGTCGAGGACATCATCGACTCCGGCCTGACCCTGTCCTGGCTGCTCTCCAACCTCGGCTCGCGCGAGCCCGCATCCCTCAAGGTGTGCACGCTGCTGCGCAAGCCCGAGGCCGCGAAGGTCGCCATCGACGTGGAATGGGCCGGCTTCGACATCCCCAACGAGTTCGTCGTGGGATACGGCCTCGACTACGCCGAGAAGTACCGCAACCTCCCGTTCGTCGGTACGCTCGCGCCCCACGTGTACGGCGGCTGACCTATCGGCCGCGGTGCCGTGACGGTGATCGGGAACCCCAGCGGGTTTCCCGCCGTTGGAGCAGGCGTAGGCGGGTCGCCAGCCGTCCCACGCGGCTTCAGGTGGCAATGCTGGGGTACCGTCCGAAGAACAGTCTCTTATCAAACTCACTATGGCAGGAGGGACGGGGCGGCACCGCTCCGTATGGATGGACGTGAAGCGATACTTCCGTGGGCCGGTCATGTGGATCGTGCTGGCCGTCCTCGCCGTGGTCGTGTTGATGCAGGTCGTCGGCTCGTCCGGCGGCTACAAGACGGTGGACACCGGCCAGGTCGTCCAGGCGATCAACCAGAACAAGGTCGAGTCGGCCAAGCTGACCACCGGTGACGAATCGATCATCAAGGTCACGCTCAAGGACGGCGTCAAGGTCGAGGACAGCTCGAAGATCCAGGCGAGCTACATCGGCACCCAGGGTGTCGACCTCGCCAACACGCTGCAGAACAAGTACCAGGACAAGCAGATCCCGGACGGCTACACGGTTTCGCCGTCCAAGCAGAACCCGTTCGTGGGCATCCTGCTCTCGCTGCTGCCCTTCGTGCTGATCGTGGTCGTGTTCCTGTTCCTGATGAACCAGATGCAGGGCGGCGGCTCCCGGGTCATGAACTTCGGGAAGTCCAAGGCCAAGCTCATCACCAAGGACACCCCCAAGACGACCTTCGCCGACGTCGCCGGATCCGACGAGGCCGTCGAGGAGCTCCACGAGATCAAGGAGTTCCTCCAGGAGCCGGCCAAGTTCCAGGCCGTCGGCGCCAAGATCCCCAAGGGCGTCCTGCTCTACGGGCCTCCCGGCACCGGCAAGACCCTGCTCGCGCGTGCCGTCGCGGGCGAGGCGGGCGTCCCCTTCTACTCGATCTCCGGTTCCGACTTCGTCGAGATGTTCGTCGGTGTCGGTGCCTCCCGAGTCCGTGACCTGTTCGAGCAGGCCAAGGCGAACGCCCCGGCGATCGTCTTCGTCGACGAGATCGACGCGGTCGGCCGCCACCGCGGCGCCGGCCTCGGCGGCGGTCACGACGAGCGCGAGCAGACCCTGAACCAGCTCCTCGTCGAGATGGACGGCTTCGACGTCAAGGGCGGCGTGATCCTCATCGCCGCGACGAACCGGCCCGACATCCTCGACCCGGCGCTGCTGCGCCCCGGCCGCTTCGACCGGCAGATCGCCGTCGACCGCCCGGACATGCAGGGTCGACTGGAGATCCTCAAGGTCCACCAGAAGGGCAAGCCGGTCGCGCCCGACGTCGACCTGTCGGCCATGGCCCGCCGCACGCCCGGCATGACGGGTGCCGATCTGGCCAACGTGCTGAACGAGGCCGCCCTGCTGACGGCCCGCAGCGACCAGAAGCTGATCGACAACCACATGCTGGACGAGGCGATCGACCGTGTGGTGGCGGGCCCGCAGAAGCGGACCCGGATCATGTCGGACAAGGAGAAGAAGATCACCGCGTACCACGAGGGCGGACACGCCCTGGTCGCGGCGGCTTCACCGAACTCCGATCCCGTCCACAAGATCACGATCCTGTCGAGAGGCCGCGCCCTCGGCTACACGATGGTGCTGCCGGACGAGGACAAGTACTCGACCACGCGCAACGAGATGCTGGACCAGCTGGCCTACATGCTGGGCGGCCGCGCGGCCGAGGAGCTCGTCTTCCACGACCCGACCACGGGTGCCGCCAACGACATCGAGAAGGCCACGGGCCTGGCCCGCGCGATGGTCACGCAGTACGGCATGACCGAGCGTCTCGGCGCGATCAAGTTCGGTGGCGACAACACCGAGCCCTTCCTCGGCCGTGAGATGTCTCACCAGCGCGACTACTCGGAAGAGGTCGCCGCGCTCGTGGACGAAGAGGTCAAGAAGCTCATCGAGACGGCGCACAACGAGGCCTGGGAGATCCTGGTCGAGAACCGCGACGTCCTCGACAACCTCGTCCTGCAACTGCTGGAGAAGGAGACGCTCGGCAAGGAGGAGATCGCCGAGATCTTCGCGCCGATCGTCAAGCGCCCGCCGCGGCCCGCCTGGACCGGGTCCTCCCGCCGTACGCCGTCCACCCGTCCGCCGGTCCTCTCCCCCAAGGAGCTGGCCCTGACGAACGGCGCGAACGGCGCGACGCCGGCCATCTCCACCGCGAAGAGCACCGTGGCGGAACCCGCCCCGGCGCCCGAGCGGACCCCGGAAGACCGCCCCGAGAGCTGACCGGGCTCTCCCGGCCGGCCCACCGGCCCCGGAATGGAAGCCGCGCCCCCCAGGTTTTAGCCTGGGGGGCGCGGCTTTGCGCCATATGCGCAGGCCCACCGTGAAGGAACAGGAACGAGGCACCAGATGACCGACCCCGTGACGCTGGACGGCGAGGGCCAGATCGGCGCGTTCGACGAGAAGCGCGCCGAGAACGCCGTACGCGAACTCCTGATCGCGGTCGGCGAGGACCCGGACCGCGAGGGCCTGAGGGAGACGCCGGCGCGGGTGGCGCGGGCGTACAAGGAGATATTCGCCGGGCTGTGGCAGAAGCCCGAGGACGTGCTGACCACGACGTTCGACCTGGGGCACGACGAGATGGTGCTCGTGAAGGACATCGAGGTCCTGAGTTCCTGCGAACACCACCTCGTGCCGTTCGTGGGCGTCGCGCACGTCGGCTACATCCCGTCCGTCGAGGGCAAGATCACCGGCTTGTCGAAGCTCGCCCGGCTCGTGGACGTCTATGCCCGGCGCCCGCAGGTGCAGGAGCGGCTCACCACCCAGATCGCCGACTCCCTGATGGAGATCCTGGAGCCGCGCGGCGTGATCGTCGTCGTCGAGTGCGAGCACATGTGCATGTCGATGCGCGGTGTCCGGAAGGTGGGCGCCAAGACGATCACCTCGGCGGTCCGGGGACAGCTGCGCGACCCGGCGACCCGTAACGAGGCCATGAGCCTCATCATGGCCCGCTGACGCCGCCCTGCCTCACACCGTCGGGGCAACCCCCGTGCCGTCGTTCTCGTCGTCCTCCGGGAGCTTGCAGACGCGCTCCAGGAAGATGGCGGCCGCTATGACGCCGATGCCCGCGACGACGGAGAGGCCGGCGTAGATGGCCTGGTCGCGGCGGGCGGGGATGTCGAGCGATTCCAGGAGGAAGACGCCGGTGCCGCCGTACATGCCGGCGACCAGGGCGGCGACCAGGGCGCTGGCGTGGCCGAAGACGACCGCGCGGGCCGCCATGAGGGGGTCGACGCCCTTGGCCTCGGGGCGGCGCTCCCGCTGGGCCTTGAGCCGGGCGCGGATCGAGAGCGCCGTGGCCAGCAGGATCACGGCGATCACGGCCAGGACGACGGGGGCGGCCAGGGGGACGCTGGGGAGCGTTCCGACCGAGTTCCACAGGCGGGCGCCCGCCCAGGAGAGGACTCCGGCCACGACGAAGACGCCGGCCAGCACCCGGATACGCAGCTCTCTCACGGTGTCCCTTCGGTTCCCCCGGCTTCCGGCCCGGTTCGCGGCCGTCTTGACCTTAACGGCTACTCGGGCAGCCGGAGTTCCAGGTCGGTGCGGGGCGCCACACCGTCGCGGGTGACGGCGTCCAGCAGACCGGCGACCGGGCCGCGGCCGGGCAGCTGTGCCTCGGGGTCCAGGTCGTGCCAGGGGGCCAGGACGAAGGCGCGTTCGTGGGCGCGGGGGTGGGGGAGGGTGAGCTGCGGGTCGTCGGAGACGACGTCGGCGTAGGAGACGATGTCGACGTCGAGGGTGCGCGGGCCCCAGTGCTCGTCCCGGACGCGGTGGAAGGCCTCTTCGACTGCGTGCGCGCGCTCCAGGAGCGAGGAGGGCGGGAGGGTGGTCTTGAGGACCACGACGGCGTTGAAGTAGGCGGGCTGGCTGCCGGGGTCCACGCCCCAGGGCTCGGTCTCGTAGACGGGGGAGACGCCCTTGATGCGGACGCCGGGCGTGTCCTCCAGGGCGTCGATGGCCCCCTGGAGGGTCTCCAGGCGGTTGCCGAGGTTGGAGCCGAGGGCGACCACCGCCCGTTTGGGGTTGGACAGGGTGGTGTCGGCGGCGTCGACCTTCTCGACGACGGAAGTGGGCACCGGCTGTACGGTCGGGTCGGTCGGACCCTTGATGAAGGGCGCGGTCATGCTCGGCTCCGGGTGATGGTGACGGTCACGTCGTCGAAGGGGACGGTGATCGGGGCGTCCGGTTTGTGGACGCAGACCTCGACCTCCTGCACTCCCTCGTGCTTCAGACAGGCCTGGGCGATGCGCTCGGCGAGCGTCTCGATGAGGTCGACGGGCTCGCCCTCGACGACGGCCACGACCTCCTCCGCCACGATGCCGTAGTGCACGGTCTTCGCCAGGTCGTCGTCGGCCGCGGCCGGTCGGGTGTCCAGGCCGAGGACGAGGTCCACGATGAAGGTCTGGCCCTCCGCGCGTTCCTGGGGGAACACGCCGTGGTGCCCGCGGGCCTTCAGGCCGCGCAGCGCGACACGATCCACGCGAATCACTCCTGCAATCGTCGGTCAGGGCCGGGCGGTGCCGAGTGCGGTCGGCACACCGGCCTCGGTCGAATCTACCTGCGGGCACGGGCGGGTCCGGGCCACGGGGGTAGAGGCTCAGGGCCCTTCTGATGGATTCATCCGGCGTTTCCCCTGGGGAACCCGTCGGTGCACAGGTTGGTAGCCGCCCCTACCCGGGCGTCCGTGATTCCAACCACTTCCTGCCGCCTACCCACTCACGCGGGGGTGTCGTCCTGCTCGTCCTCGTCGGTTTCGGCCAGGACGGGGGAAGCGTGGTGCGACCAGAGCTTCCACCCCAGGGGCGTGCGCCGGAACACGTTGGTGGCGACCACGAGCTGCCCGACGAGCGGGCCGAGCTCCTCGCCGGCGCCCTCGGGAGCGGGTCCGCCGCTGAGGATGTTCTCGGTGCAGTTGACCAGGGCGGTGTCGCCGGTGACGGAGACGTGCACGTCGGTGAGGAAGAACTGGATGTAGTCGGTGTTCGCCATGATCAGCGCGTACGACCGCAGGACCTCGCCGCGGCCGGTGAGCACGGGCCAGCCGGGGTGCACGCAGGAGACCACGCCGGTGTCGGCCGGGTCGTGGTAGCTCTCGTCGACGCCCAGGTCCGAGGGGGTGAGCCAGAGTGACGCCAGTTCCTCGAAGTCGCCCTGTTCCAGTGCCTCGTAGAAGGCGGTGTTGGCGGCCTCGACCTGCTCGACGTCGGTGTGCGGGGCGCTCACCGGGCTCCTTCTGTGCCGGTGCGCGCCCCGGCGATGGCGCGGGCGACGCGGACCGCGTCGGCCGTGGCGCGGACCTCGTGGACGCGGACGGCCCATGCGCCGGCGTGTGCGGCGAGCGCGGAGACGGCGGCGGTGGCCGCGTCGCGTTCGCGTGCGGGCGGCGGCGGGCCGTCGGGGCCGGCGAGGATCCGGCCGAGGAAGCGTTTGCGGGAGGCGGCGACGAGCAGTGGGTGGCCGAGGGCGAGGACGCGGTCGAGGCCGGCGAGGAGGGCGAGGTCGTGCTCGGCGTCCTTGGAGAAGCCGAGGCCGGGGTCGACGATGACCCGGTCGGCGGCGATGCCTCCGGCCAGGACGGCCTCCACGCGCGCGTGCAGTTCGTCGACGACTTCGGTGACGACGTCGGTGTACTCGCCCCGGACGTTGCCGCCCTGGAGGAAGCCGCGCCAGTGCATGACGACGAAGGGGGCTCCGGCGTCGGCGACGGCCGGGATCATGCGGGGGTCGGCGAGACCGCCGCTGACGTCGTTGACGAGGGCGGCGCCGGCCGCGAGGGCCCGTTCGGCGACGGAGGCGCGCACGGTGTCGACGGAGACCGTGACGCCCTCGGAGGCCAGGCCGCGCACGACGGGGACGACGCGGCGCAGTTCCTCGGCCTCGTCGACCCGGGTGGCTCCGGGGCGGGTGGACTCGCCGCCGACGTCGACCAGGTCGGCGCCCTCGGTGACCAGGTCGAGGCCGCGCTTGACGGCGGCCGTGGTGTCGAAGAAGCGGCCGCCGTCGGAGAAGGAGTCGGGGGTGACGTTCACGACTCCCATGACCGCGCAGCGGTCCCGTTCCGGTAGGCCCGCCACGCGCCCGCGTCCGCTCTGGTTGCTCATATGTTCAGCGTAGGCCCCGGCGGGGGCCGTCAGGCGCTTCGGCCCGTGCGACGGCCCCTCGGGCGGCCCTACGCGGCCCGGACGCCCCGTTCCGCGGTGCCGTGGGCGCACGGGCGGTGCGCGGCCGGGCGCCGTCGGCGCAGGAAGCGCGGCAGGGGCAGGGCGAGGGTGACGAAGCCTTCGGCCTGCATGGCGGCGAAACCGATGCGGGGCAGGTCGGCGGAGGCGCGGTAGACGACGAACCGCGGCTCCCAGCGCGGCTGGAACTTGGCGTTGAACTTGTACAGGGACTCGATCTGGAACCAGCGGGAGAGGAAGACCAGCAGTCCGCGCCAGGCGCGCAGCACGGGGCCGGCGCCGATCTTCTCGCCGCGGGCGAGGGCCGCGCGGAACATGGCGAAGTTGAGGGAGACGCGTGCGACGCCCAGTTTGGGGGCGGCCTGGAGGGCGGCCACGATGAGCAGTTCGTTCATGCCGGGGTCGGCGGAGCGGTCGCGGCGCATCAGGTCCAGGGAGACGCCGTCGGTGCCCCAGGGCACGAAGTGCAGGATCGCCTTCAGGTCGCCGTAGGGGCCGGGGTGGTCGTCCTGCTTGTGGGCGGTGGCGATGAGGCAGTCGCCGTCCGCGGGGTCGCCGACGCGGCCCAGGGCCATGGAGAAGCCGCGTTCGGTGTCGGTGCCGCGCCAGTCGTCGGCGGCCTGGCGGATGCGCTCCAGTTCGGCTTCGCCGAGGTCACGGACACGTCGTACCCGGGTCTCGTAACCGGCGCGCTCGATGCGCTTGACCATCTGGCGCACGTTGCGCATCGCGCGGCCGGCGAGGGAGAAATCCGCGACGTCCACCACCGCCTCGTCGCCCAGTTCGAGGGCGTCGAGCCCGGTCTCGCGGGTCCACACCTCGCCTCCGGTCTCGGAGCAGCCCATGACGGCGGGGGTCCAGGAGTGGGCTTTGGCCTCGTCCATGAACCGTTCGATGGCGCCGGGCCAGGCCTCGACGTCGCCGATCGGGTCGCCGCTGGCGAGCATCACGCCGGAGACGACGCGGTAGGTGACGGCGGCCTTGCCGCTGGGGGAGAAGACGACGGCCTTGTCGCGGCGCAGGGCGAAGTGGCCGAGGGAGTCGCGGCGCCCGTGCTTGTCGAGCAGGGCGCGCAGCCGGGCCTCGTCCTCCTCGGTGAGCCGTGCGGCGGGGTGTTCGGGGCGGAAGGCCAGGTAGATGGTGGTGACGGCGGTGAGCAGACCGAGGGCGCCGAGCGAGAAGGCGACGGTCCAGGAGGTGTTGCCCTGGTAGTCGACCGGGCCCTCGAAGCCGAACAGGCCGTAGATGACGTGGGTGATGCGGTCGGCGAGGCTGGGGTCGCCGACGATGCGCTCGCTGTGGACGCTGACGATGAGCAGCCCGAGCAGGAGCGAACCGGCGCTCATGAGAACGAAGTTGGCGAGGGCCCGCCAGCGGCTGCGCGGGTCGGGCAGGGCGTTGAACTGGTCCCGGTGGCGCAGCAGGGGTACCAGCAGTGCCAGGGAGATCAGCGTGCCGACGAGCGAGTGCCGGTAGGTGAACTGGGCGACTGCGCCTGCGGGCAGGAGCGCCACGGCGGCCCGCCAGGCCCGGCGTTTGCCGCGCTTGAGGCCGTGGGCGAGCAGCAGCAACAGCACGCCGGTGCTGAGGGACAGGGCGGCGGCGAACGGGCCGAGCGCGCCGGGCAGGACCTCGGCGATGGCGTGCATCCGGCTGTGCCGGAAGCGGGGGAAGACGCCCGCGCCGATGTCCAGGACGCCCACCAGGGCGCAGGCTCTGCCGACGAGGACGGGGACGGCTTCGGGGCGTGGCCCGCGCAGTATCCGGCTCACCCGGCCCGGGCGGGCCGCGCCGCTGCTGCGGCTCGGAACCTCGCCCGACATTTCCTCATCTGTCCTGACAGACATCGCATCCCGTAGTTCTGCGAGAGACCTTGGATCCGGTGCCGATTCGGGCATCCGGCGACATTGCGCCCTCTAGGACGGTGTCTCGGGGGGAGAGGTTCACTCCCCACGACAAAGGCGTTTCAAAGGCCGAGGAAAGTCCGGGACAAGCCCTTGCGAAGGTGTGTCGCGGGGCGGGTCCGGACAGAGAGTGCGGACAGGTAACCAACCCATGGGTCTGACGAGCAACAAGGTGCTGGTGCTGGCGGTGTTGTCCGCCGTGCTGCTGTTCGCCGGCACGGTCTGGCTGTGGCCACGGCTGGCCCGGCGGAGTTGGCGTGCGGTGGGCGGGCGCATCGGGCTGCTGCTGGGCACGCAGCTGGCGCTGTTCGCCGCGGTGGGCCTCGCCGCCAACCAGGCCTTCGGCTTCTACGCGAGCTGGGCGGACCTGTTCGGGCAGGAGAAGGACCAGGGCGTGGTCGTCGACCACACGCCGGGCGGCGGTCCGCTGGAGGTGGTCGGCTCCCGCCCGGTGCCGGGAGCGGGCGCTGCGCCGCCTCGGGCCGGCGGCCGGGTCCAGCAGGTCGAGATCGTGGGCCGTACGACGCGGATCGCCACGCCCGCGTACGTCTATCTGCCGCCGGAGTACTTCCAGCCGCGGTACCGCACGCACAGGTTCCCGGCGGCCGTCGTGCTGACCGGCTATCCGGGTACGGCGTCGGCGCTGGTGGAGAAGCTCCACTATCCGCGTACGGCTCTGGAACTGGCCCGGGAGGGCCGGGCGGAGCCGATGATCCTCGTGATGCTGCGGCCCACGGTGGCACCGCCCCGGGACACGGAGTGCGTCGACATCCCGGGCGGTCCGCAGACCGAGTCGTTCTTCGCGAAGGACCTCCCCGACGCGTTGCGCTCGCACTACAGGGTGGCCGAAAAGGCCGGCGGCCTGGGCATCATCGGCAACTCCACGGGCGGGTACTGCGCGTTGAAGATCGCGCTGCACCATCCCGGTGTGTACGCCGCCGGGGCGGGCTTGTCCGCTTACTACAAGGCGCCGATCGACGCCACGACGGGCGATCTCTTCCAGGGCGACAAGGCGCTGCGCAATCGCGCCGATCTGTGGTGGTACCTCGCGCACATGCCCGCTCCCGACACGTCCCTGCTGGTCAGCAGCAGCAAGCGCGGCGAGACCAACTACCGGGACACGCTGCGGTTCATAGAGCGGGTGAAGGACACCGGGCGGACGGGGATCTCGTCGATCGTGCTGGAAAGCGGCGGGCACAACTTCAACACCTGGCGGCGCGAGATTCCGGCGGCACTGGAGTGGATGAGCGGGCGTCTGACCGGGCGGGGAAATGATCTTGGGAATTGAGCGAGCGGCCGATTCCGGTTCTTCCCTCGTTCTGATGGCGTGTGAACGTTTCGGTGTGGTTTTGTTTTTGCGGGGTGGGTCACCATGATTCGCCTACGCGCGGTAAGTTTCTGGCCATGCCACGTGGACGTCACCGCCATTCCCCGCCCCTTCACAGGATGCTGCCCCCGTCGGCGATCGCAGGCGTCTCCCTCGTCTGCGCGTTGGGGCCCTGGGTGTTCACGGAGCCGATGGTGCTCCGCGGTCTGGCCGCGGCCGCCGCGGCGACGGCGGTCATCGGCGCGGTCGTGCTGCGCCGTTGGGACACCCAGGCGGGCAAGCGCGTCGCCGACCTCACGCGCGCGCGGGCGAGCGACGAGTGGCGCTTCGAGGAGCGCGTCGCCGAACTGGAGGCCGACCTCGACGAGTCGCGCGAGCTGCGGGCGAAGCTGGAGCAGCGGCTGCGCTCCAAGCGCACGGAGCTGGCCGGTCTGCGCAACGAGCACGCCGCGCTGCTGCGCCGGTACGCCACGGCGGAGGCCGATCGCGCGAGCGTCCTCGAAGACCGCCGGATGCTGGAGATAGAGGCGACGGCTCCGGTACGGGCCGCGCTGCCGGCCGGAGCGTCGGATGCGGCGGACACCGCACCGGACGCGGACGAGACGCCTGCCGCTCCCGCCGCGGCGGAGGAGCCCGCGGTTCCCGCCGTGTTCTCGCCCGAGGGCTCCCGGCTCTTCCTGCGGGCCGCGGCCGCCCTCGCCCGGTTCGACGGCGAGACGGTGCCGGTCCCGGACCCGGACGGTGGCGGCGACGGCGACGGCGCGCCGAAGGACGAGGACGCGGAGCCCGCGCAGGAGCAGGAGCAGCCGGAGCCGGAGCAGGACGAGCAGCGGGAGCAGGCGCCGGCGGCCGAGGCGCAGGAGAAGTCCGCGGCGGACGACGGGCACGAGCGCACGACCGCCGAGACGTCCGCGCCGGGCGACGGGACGTCCGCGCCGGGCGGAGGGACCGCAGTGCCGGCCGGCGGGACCGCCGTGCCGGCCGGCGGGACCGGCCGGCTCCCGGAGCCCGCGCGGGCCGAGCAGCCCGCGGGCCGGCGCTCCGGGCACTACACCGTGCCGACCGCCGTGGCCGTCCCGCCGCAGTCGCCGGTGCGGCGTCCGCAGGCCGGCGGCGGGTTCGACTTCTTCGGCACGAAGGCGGGCACCTCGCGGGAGGCCCTGGAGGCCGTGCAGAACGAGGACCTCGCCGATGTGGTCGGCCAGGAGGCGCTCGCCCTGCACAAGGCGGAAACCGAGGCCCGCTACAAGCCGGCCGACGAGGAGTCGCGCGGCATCGGCCAGGTCATCGACCTGACGGCGCACGACGAGACGGAGCAGATCGACGTACAGGGGCTGCGCAGCGCGGTGTCCTGACACGTCTTCCGGCGCGGGGCCCCTCGGCTACGGCCGAGGGGCCCCGCGCATGTACGCGGTCATGCCATCCAGCGGTCCGGCCGCGCGTCCCGGCGCCCCGTGCGGGACCGTTCCGCCTGCGCCGCCAGCAGCTCGCGCGCCCCGGCCGCGTCCCGCAGCCGGGCCCGTACGGTTTTGTCCGCGCCCGTGTCCACACACACGTCGGCGAGGCCCCGGGCCCGTTCCCACGGTCCCTGTGTCATCCGCACGCTCTGCACCTTGGCGTGCGGCACCAGCGCCAGGCTCCGCCGCAGCAGACCGGACCGGGACGCGAACACCGCGTCCGTGACGGCGAGTCCGTACCCGCGCCACCACAGCGGAACGCACCAGCGGGCGCCGCGCGGCGCCGGTGACAGCTCCGCGGGACCCGGCACGCTCACCCCGGGCAGCACGCGCGCGACGACGTCCTCGGCGATCTCGCGCGGAGCGACCGGCACCAGCACGGAGTTGGAGGAGCCCGCCACGTCCAGTTCCACGCGGACCCAGCCGCGCCGCCGCCACAGCAGCGGTTCCACGATCCGCACGGTCTGGACGCGTCCCGGCGGCACCGTCTCGTGGGACCGGTCCAGCAGCCCGTGGTCGATACGCAGCCCGTCGGGCGACTCGGCCAGCGTCCAGTCGTACTCGGCGACGAACCGTCCGACGCTGCTCGCGCCCGCCGTGCCCAGCAGCGGCAGGGCGACCGCGAGGACCGTCCACAGGCTGTGGGTGACCAGCCACAGCACCGGCGGGACGACGAGCGCCGCGGCCAGCGACACCCAGGTCGCGCCCGTCAACACCAACGACAGGGCGAGGACACCGGGCGGCACCCGCAGCAGCCGACGGGACGGGGCCTCGCCGACCTCGTGCGCGCTCTCGGGTGCGAAACCGGCCGCCCGGGCGAGCAGTTCGGCCCGCAGCGCCCGTGCCTCGTCCGCACCGAGAAAGGCCAGCTCGTCCTTCTTGTCGGTGCCTATGACGTCGAGCTTCAGCTTGGCGACGCCCGCGACCCGGGCCAGCAGCGGCTGGGTGACGTCGACGGCCTGGATCCGCTCCAGCCGGATGTGCGCGGTGCGCCGGAAGACCAGCCCGGTGCGGATGCGCAGTTCGGTGTCGGTCACCGCGAAGTGCGTGAACCACCAGGAGCAGAAGCCGTAGAGGGCGGCGGCCGGGACGAGCACGGCGAGGCCGATCAGCAGGGTGGTCGTCGTCAGCCGGGTCAGATGGCGCTGCGCCCCGTCCGGGTCGTGCACGGCCCAGCCGATCAGCACGGCGACCGGTGCCCAGGCGCGGCGCAGCGGGGTGACCGGGTGCAGCCGCCGCTCGGTCACGCCTGGGGCGGCCTCGGAGGCCTCGGCGGCCCCGGGCGCCGTCACAGCCCCGCCGACCGGGCTTCGCCCAGCTCGGTGAGCCGGTCGCGCAGCCGCTCCGCCTCGGCCGGATCCAGGCCGGGGATGGTCGCGTCGGTCGCCGCGGCGGCCGTGTGCAGCTGCACGCTGGCCAGCCCGAAGTGCCGCTCGACGGGCCCGGAGGTGACCTCGACCAGCTGCATCCGCCCGTACGGCACGACGGTCTCCTCGCGCCACAGCACGCCCCGGCTGATCAGCAGGTCGTCGGCCCGCTCGGCGTACCGCCAGGAACGCCAGTTGCGCTCGGTCATCACCCAGCCCCAGGCCAGCAGGGCGAGCGGCGGCAGGGCGAAGGCGGCCCAGGCGGGCCCGGCCAGCAGCCCCGGCAGCAGCCCGGCGGCCAGGGTGATCAGCCCCAGCCACACCACCAGCAGCAGGCGGCGCATCTTCAGCAGCCCGGGCGGCAGCGCGATCCACACCGGCTCACCCCCGGCCGCCCCCGTGGTGCCCTGCGACGCGTCCGGTCCCGTGTCCTGCGGACTCCCCGTATCCATGGGGCCAGCGTACGTAGGAGAGACTGTGTCCATGACTCCTACGACGGAGACCATGGTCGGAATCGGCGGCGCCGCGGAGAGCACCGACATGGTGCTCAACATCGGGCCGCAACACCCGTCCACCCACGGCGTGCTGCGGCTGAAGCTCGTCCTGGACGGCGAGCGCATCCGGCACGCGGAGCCGGTGATCGGCTACATGCACCGCGGCGCGGAGAAGCTGTTCGAGGCGCGCGACTACCGCCAGATCATCATGCTCGCCAACCGCCACGACTGGCTGTCGGCGTTCTCCAACGAGCTGGGCGTGGTCCTGGCCGTGGAGCGGATGCTCGGCATGGAGGTCCCCGAGCGCGCGGTGTGGCTGCGCACGCTGCTCGCCGAGCTGAACCGGGTGCTCAACCACCTGATGTTCCTCGGCTCGTACCCGCTGGAACTCGGCGGGATCACCCCGATCTTCTACGCCTTCCGGGAGCGCGAGGAGCTCCAGCACGTCATGGAGGAGATCTCCGGCGGGCGGATGCACTACATGTTCAACCGGGTGGGCGGCCTCAAGGAGGACCTGCCGGCCGGGTGGACCGCCCGCGCGCGCACCGCCGTCGCCGACGTGCGCTCCCGCATGGACCGCTTCGACGACCTGGTGCTCGGCAACGAGATCTTCCGCGGCCGCACGAGGGACGTCGGCGTCCTCACCCCGGAGGCCGTGCACGCCTACGGGGTCAGCGGGCCGATCGGCCGTGCCTCGGGCGTCGACTTCGACCTGCGCCGCGACGAGCCGTACCTCGCCTACGGCGACCTCCAGGACACGCTGAAGGTGGTCACCCGGCAGGAGGGCGACTGCCTCGCCCGCTTCGAGTGCCTCCTGGAGCAGACGCACAACGCGCTGGACCTGGCCGACGCCTGCCTCGACCGGCTCGCCGAGCTGCCGCCCGGCCCGGTCAACCAGCGGCTCCCGAAGGTCCTGAAGGCACCGGAGGGTCACACGTACGCGTGGACCGAGAACCCCCTCGGCATCAACGGCTACTACCTCGTCAGCAAGGGCGAGAAGACCCCGTACCGGCTGAAGCTGCGCTCGGCGTCGTACAACAACATCCAGGCGCTGACGGAGCTGCTGCCGGGGACGCTGGTCGCGGACATGGTGGCGATCCTGGGGTCGATGTTCTTCGTGGTCGGGGACATCGACAAGTAGGGGACTTCGGCGAGCAGGGGCTCATCCCTGGAAGGGGTCCGGGATGCCGACCGGCTGCACCAGCCAGCCGAAGTCGCCCAGCCCGCCCGTCGCGGTCAGCTCGGCGGCCTCACCGGCGCTCGCGAGGGCGCGTACGTAGGCGGCGGGGTCGGTGGAGGCCAGCGTGAGCGGGGGGCGCGCGCCGGTTACGCCCAGGGTGCGCAGCGCCTCGCGCTGGGGGAGCACGCGCCCGCCGGGCAGCGTGCACGCGTCCAGGGCGACGTGCGCGGTGATGTCGCAGGAGCCGTCCGGTACCGGTGTCGTCTCGCGGCCCTCGCGGAAGCCGGTCAGCGTCCCGAACGGGGGCCGGGTGTCCGCCGTGTGCGCGTAGTCCACGGCCACCGCGAGCCCGCGCCCGAGCGTCGCGACCGCCGTGGCCCACGCCTCGTCCCGGGGCAGCCCGATCTCGGCCCGCAGCCCCTCCTCGCCGGGCAGCGGCCACCACCGCCGCAGCCATCGCTCCTGCGCCCCGGCCACCGGCTCCCCGAGCCGCTCACTCCCGTCCTGCCGGACCAGCACCAGCCGCGCGACGCCCGCGGCGTCCACCTCCGCGACCTCCAGAGGCACGTTGTCCAGCCACTCGTTGGCGAACAGCAGCCCCGTCGTCCCCCGCGGGGGCTCGGCCAGCCACTCGATCCGGTGATCGAGCCCGGCCGGCCGCTCGGCGATGTCGACGGCGTACGCGCGCGTGCGGGCCGCCACGTCGGCCGGCAGCGCGGCGAGCACCCCGCCCGCCAGCTCGCCCCGTCCGGCCGCCATGTCGACGAAGTCCAGCACCGCGGGCCGCCCCAGCGCCTCGTCGACCCGGCACAGCAGCCGCGCCACGGCCCCGGCGAACAGCGGCGACGCGTGCACGGACGTCCGGAAATGCCCGGCCGGTCCCTCCGCGCGCCGGTAGAAGCCCCCCGGCGCGTACAGGGCGTCCTGCGCCGCCGCACGCCACCCGCGCCACTCTTCCCTCGTCCCTGCCGTCACCGGCCCAGGCTATGCGGACACAACGAACGCAACTCCACCTTGCGGAGTACGCGCGCCCGGTGCGGATCGGTCCTCCGGGCGACCCCTGCACCTATCGCGCTTCCCTACGCTGGGTTACGTGCAGCGCCTCTATGACTTCCTCCGCAGGCACCCGATGTGGGTCGACGGCTTCTGGGCCGTGGTCCTCCTCGGGATTTCGGTGCTGGGCGGGGCGGCGGGCGAGCGGATCGGCCCGTGGGCCGCCGTCCTCCCGATCACGTTGTTGCTGAGCCTCGTGGTCGCGCTGCGCCGCCGGATGCCGGAGAAGATGCTGCTGCTGGCGGCCGTGGTGGGCGTGGCGCAGCTGGTCACCGACGTCGCGATCCTGCCCGCCGACTTCGCCATGCTGGTGATCGTCTACACGGTCGCGGCGGAAGGTGCCCGCTGGGCCTCCCGCTTCGCGCTGGTCGCCGGCCTGTGCGCGGCCCCCCTGGCGCAGCTGCGCTGGTCGAACGAGCAGACGGGGCTCGCGGGCGACATCGCTCTGGCGGTCCTCCAGACCGTCCCCTTCGCCCTCGCCTGGGTGCTCGGCGACTCCTTCCGCACCCGGCGTGCCTACTTCGCGCAGCTGGAGGAGCGGGCCGCCCGCCTGGAGAAGGAGCGGGAGGCGCAGTCCAAGGTCGCCGTGGCCGCCGAACGGGCCCGCATCGCCCGCGAGTTGCACGACGTCGTCGCGCACAACGTCTCGGTGATGGTGGTCCAGGCCGACGGCGCCGCCTACGTCCTCGACGCCGCCCCCGACCAGGCGAAGAAGGCCCTGGAGACCATCTCCTCCACCGGCCGCCAGGCCCTCGCCGAGATGCGCCGCCTGCTCGGCGTGCTGCGCACCGGCGAGCACCAGGAGGCCGGCGAGTACGTGCCGCAGCCCGACGTGCAGCAGATCGAGGACCTCGTCGAGCAGTGCCGCACCTCCGGACTCCCCGTCGACTTCAAGGTCGAGGGCACGCCCCGCCCGCTGCCCAGCGGCGTCGAGCTCACCGCCTACCGCATCGTGCAGGAGGCGCTCACCAACACCCGCAAGCACGGCGGCCCCAACGCGGGCGCGAGCGTCCGCCTGGTCTACTTCGACGACGGCCTCGGCCTGCTCGTCGAGGACGACGGCAAGGGCGCCCCGCACGAGCTGTACGAGGAGGGCGGGCTCGACGGCCAGGGCCACGGGCTGATCGGCATGCGCGAGCGGGTCGGTATGGTCGGCGGCACCCTGGACGCGGGGCCGCGCCCGGGCGGAGGATTCCGCATCAGTGCCCTGCTGCCGCTCAAACCCGCGCACTGAACCCGGCGCACACCCCTCACTGACACCTGTAACGCCCCCTCAACGACCCCCTAGGGAAGAGGCCCGATGACGATCCGCGTGATGCTCGTCGACGACCAGGTGCTGCTGCGCACCGGGTTCCGGATGGTGCTCGCCGCCCAGCCGGACATGGAGGTCGTGGCGGAGGCGGGCGACGGCGTCGAGGCCCTCCAGGAACTGCGGACGACCGAGGTCGACGTCGTGCTGATGGACGTCCGCATGCCGAAGCTCGACGGGGTGGAGACGACCCGCCGGATCTGCGCGGACACCGACCCGCCGAAGGTGCTCATCCTGACCACCTTCGACCTCGACGAGTACGCCTTCTCCGGGCTGAAGGCGGGAGCCTCCGGCTTCATGCTCAAGGACGTGCCCCCGGCGGAGCTCCTGGCCGCGATCAGGGCCGTGCACAGCGGCGACGCGGTCGTGGCGCCCTCCACCACCCGGCGCCTGCTGGACCGCTTCGCACCGATGCTGCCCGGCACCAAGCAGCCCCAGCACAAGGAACTGGAGCGGCTCACCGAGCGGGAGCGCGAGGTCATGGTGCTGGTCGCGCAGGGCCTGTCCAACGGCGAGATCGCGGCGCGGCTGGTGCTGTCGGAGGCGACGGTGAAGACGCACGTGGGCCGCATCCTGACCAAGCTCGGGCTCCGGGACCGGGTGCAGGTCGTGGTGCTGGCCTACGAGACGGGGCTGGTGCGGGCCGGCGGGCACGGCTGACCCGCGGACCGGCCACCCGCCGGCTACCTGAGGATCCCCTCCAGGAACTCGCTGCCGAGCCGGGCCACCACCGTCACGTCCAGCTGGTGCAGGACGTAGCGGCCGCGGCGGCGGGTGGTGATCAGGCCCGCCTTCTTCAGCACGGCCAGGTGCCGGGATATCTCCGGGGGCGTCATGCCGTGCACCTGTGCCAGCTCGCTGGTGGTGTGCGCGCTGCGGGCCAGATGGCGGCACATGCGCATCCGGACCGGGTGGGACAGCGCGGTCATCCGCATGGCCAGCTGTTCGAGCGTCTGCGGCGCGGCGAGTTCCGGGGAGCCGACCGGGTAGTGCAGCACCGGCTGCCAGCCGTGCCGGTGCAGGACCATCAGATGCGGCCAGCCCAGGCTGGTCGGGACGAGCAGCAGGCCGCCGTCGCCGGTGGCCGTCCGGCCGTCGCCCAGCTTGTCGACCGTGATCCGGGCGGCCCCCTCGTCGAGCGTGATCGCCGGGGACACCGCGGCCAGCGCCTCGGCCAGGCCCTTGCGGCGCAGCAGGTCCGTCTTGTGCCGGGCGTCCGCCGCGAGCTGGTGGCGCAGCCGGGACCAGGCCTCCGCGAAGAACGCCTCGTCGCAGTCCCGGAGGAACTGCCGCAGCCAGGACCGGATCCGGGGCGGGTCCGCCAGCAGCCGCTGACCGAAGTGCAGTTGCCGCGGTCCGCGCGCGGCGGCCAGCTCCAGGGCCCGGCGGCGCGTCTCCGGGTCGGACAGCGTCGCCGGTTCGGTTTCGCCGTAGCAGGTGCCGCAGGTGAACTCCATTGCCGCGTCCACGAACTGCTCGTCGGACAGCTTGTCGAGCTGGTCCAGTTCCTCGGCGAGGGTCGCGCCCGGGAGCGTGCGCCGGTCCGGCAGCCCCGCCCAGGGCAGGAACAGGTCCGAGAACGTCGTCCGCCACAGGAAGTCCGCCTCGCACATGCGGTCGGCCAGATGCGGGTCGAGCCGGGCCGTCACACCCGTCACCCAGCCTTGTAGCCCCGGGTGGTGCGCCGGTTCGGACAACGCGTGCAGCGCCATGCCGAGTTCGGCCAGGGGCGAGGGCACCACGGCGGCCTCCTCCGGCCGCAGCCCCGTGATGTCGATGTGCACGCTCATGCCCTCATGGTGCACCCGGCCACCGACAACGCCCCCGCCGATTGACGGGCCTCGTCAATCGACGCGACGGCACGCGGGGCGCGGGCGCACCGTGGGGCCACCGGGGCAGCCGCGGAGCCTTCGGACCTCCATCACCCCGTCCCGCTAAGGCGATTCACCATGAGCATCACGCAGCAGCACCTCCTCGACGCCTACCGCGCCCGCTCCCTGGGCGAGCCCCTCCCGCCCGCGCCGGGCACGCACGACGGCCGGGCCGTACGGGAGGGGCGCTCCCGCCCGGCCCGCAGCGGGCTCCGGGACGTCCTGGGCCGGTGGCGGCGGCGCCCTACCTGACCTGCTCCGGAAGCCGGGCCACGAACTCCGCCACCGCCGCCTTCACGTCCTCGGCGGTCCACTCCAGCCCGGCGGACCGCACATGGACCTCCGTCAGCGCCAGCCCGGGCCCGCCCCGGTCCCAGGCGCTGCCGAACAACATGACCCCCGTCTCCTCGGCCACCCGCACCGCGGCCTCCCCGAGGACGTCCGGCTCGTACGGCAGCCACACCTGGAAGTCGTGGGTGTGCGGCACCTCCGGGTGCACGCGCGCCCACGGCACCCCGGCCGCCGCGAACCCCTCGCGCAGGGCGGCGGCCACCACGCGCGCGTGGAGCACGTACTCCGGCAGCCGGGGCAGCTCCCGGTCCAGCCCCGTGAGCGCCGACAGCACTGTCGGGAACTGCTGGAAGACCATCCCGCCGTACCGGTGGCGCCAGGCCTTCGCCTCCTCTACGAGCTCCCGAGGACCCGCGAGCGCCGCGCCGCCGAACGCTTCGAGGGACTTGTAGAACGACACGTAGACGCTGTCGGCCAGGCCCGCGATCTCCTCCAGGGGCCGGCCGAAGTGGACGGTGGACTCCCACAGGCGGGCCCCGTCGAAGTGCACCACCGCGTCCCGGTCCCGCGCGGCCTGGACGACCTCGGTGAGCTCCTCCCAGGTGGGCAGCACGAAACCGGCGTCCCGCAGGGGCAGTTCCAGCATCAGCGCCCCGAAGGGCTCCTCGAAGTCGCGTACCTCGGCTGCGCTCGGCAGCCGAGGCTCGCTCGTCAGCCGCAGCGTGCGCAGGCCCCCGACCTCGCTGAACGCGTTGCGCTCGTGCACCTCGGGATGGCTGAGCGCGTGCAGGGCGACGGCCGGGTTCCCGGTGCGGCCCGCCCAGCAGCGCAGGGCCACCTGCTGGGCCATCGTGCCCGTCGGGAAGAACGCGGCGGCCTCGGTGCCGAGCAGCCCGGCGACCTTCGTCTCCAGCGCCTCGACGACGCCGTCGCCGTACACGTCGGACAGCTGGTCCAGGTCGTGGACGCCCTGCGCCTCCGCCAGCACCGCCAGGCGCTCCCGGAGGGTCTGCTGGAAGCCGAAGCGCGCGAACACGCGCCGGGCCCTGTGATGGGCGGCCAGCCGCCGCTCGCGCAGCCCTGCGCCCCTGTCCTCGTCCGTCACCGGGTCGTCGTGTTCCGCCGTATCGGTCATGCCCCGGATCCTCCCGCGCGCGGGAGGCGCCGGGCATCCGCATTTCCGTGGGCCGTCCCCGGGGTGCCGCGCGGGCATGCACAGCCTGTGGACGACCGAACGCTCCCCGAACCGATCGCGTTAACATGACGAGAAATCGTCCGGTACCCGGAGCGGACTGGAACGGGAAGGCCGCCGTCGAGTGAACACAACCCCACAGCCAGACCCCAAGGACCGCCCCGCGCGGCTCACCGTCGGCGTCGTCGGCGCCGGCCGCGTGGGACCCGCGCTGGCGGCGTCCCTCCAGCTCGCCGGGCACCGCCCGGTCGCCGTCTCCGCCGTCTCGGAGGCCTCCCGGCGCCGTGCCGGGCAACTGCTGCCCGACGTGCTGGTGATGCCGCCCGCCGAGGTGCTCCAGCGGTCCGACCTGGTGCTGCTGACCGTTCCCGACGACGCCCTGCCCGGCCTGGTCACCGGCCTCGCCGACACCGGTTCCGTCCGGCCGGGCCAGCTCCTCGTCCACACCTCCGGGCGCTACGGCACGCGGGTCCTCGACCCCGCCCTGCGCGCGGGCGCCCTGCCGCTCGCCCTGCACCCCGCGATGACCTTCACGGGCACGCCCGTGGACGTCCAGCGCCTGGCCGGCTGCTCCTTCGGCGTCACCGCGCCCGACGAACTGCGCCTGGCCGCCGAGGCCCTCGTCATCGAGATGGGCGGCGAGCCGGAGTGGATCGCCGAGGAGAACAGGCCGCTCTACCACGCGGCCCTCGCCCTGGGCGCCAACCACCTGGTCACGCTGGTCGCCCAGTCCATGGAGCTGCTGAGCTCCGCCGGCGTCGCGGCCCCCGACCGGATGCTCGGTCCGCTGCTCGGCGCGGCCCTGGACAACGCCCTGCGCTCCGGCGACGCGGCCCTCACCGGCCCGGTCGCGCGCGGGGACGCGGGCACGGTCGCCGCGCACGTCACCGAACTGCGCCGGCACGCCCCGCAGACCGTCGCCGGCTACCTGGCGATGGCCCGCGCGACCGCCGACCGGGCGCTGGCCCACGGCCTGCTGAAGCCGGAACTCGCCGAGGACCTCCTCGGGGTACTCGCCCACGGGACCGACTTGACCGACGGCACCGAAGGGGACGCCCGATGACCGCCACTGTGCTGCGCACCGCGAAGGAACTGCACGCACGCGCGCGTGCGGGCCGCCGCGCCGTGGTGATGACCATGGGCGCGCTGCACGAGGGCCACGCGACACTGATCCGCACCGCGCGCACCATCGCCGGGCCGGACGGCGAGGTCGTCGTCACCGTCTTCGTCAACCCGCTCCAGTTCGGCAAGGGCGAGGACCTCGACCGCTACCCGCGCACCTTGGACGCCGACATCGAGCTCGCCGGGCAGGCGGGCGCGGACGTCGTGTTCGCGCCCTCCGTGGACGAGGTCTACCCCGGCGGCGAACCCGAGGTCCGCGTCACCGCCGGCCCCATGGGCGAGCGCCTGGAGGGCTCCTCCCGCCCCGGCCACTTCGACGGCATGCTCACCGTCGTCGCCAAACTCCTGCACCTCACCCGCCCCGACCTCGCCCTGTACGGCCAGAAGGACGCCCAGCAGCTCGCGCTGATCCGCCGTATGGTGCGGGACCTGAACTTCGGCGTGGAGATCGTCGGCGTGCCCACCGTCCGCGAGGAGGACGGCCTGGCCCTGTCCAGCCGCAACCGCTACCTGTCGGCCGCGGAGCGGCGCACCGCCCTCGCCCTGTCCGGGGCCCTGTTCGCGGGCCAGGACCGGCACGCCGCGCAGGAGGCGCTGCGCGCCCGGGCCCGCGAAGTGCCCGCCACGCGCGCGCGTGCCGAGGCGCTCAGTGCCATAGGGGAGTCCCGCGCGGCGGCCGACACGCACGCCGTGGCGACGGCCGTCCCGGGCGGCCCGGCGGCCGTCCGCGCCGCCGCCCGCCAGGTCCTCGACGAGGCGGCGCGCCTCGACCCGCCGCTCGCGCTGGACTACCTCGCCCTGATCGACCCGTCCGACTTCACGGAGATCGGGGACGACTTCACGGGTGACGCGGTCCTCGCCGTCGCCGCCCGGGTCGGGGCGACCCGGCTGATCGACAACATCCCCCTCACCTTCGGAAGCTTCGGAGCCGCCTCGTGACCACCACAGGCATACGACTGCACGCGCCCGCCGCCGGGTGGTCCATCGCCGCGGACGTGGTCGTCGTCGGCTCCGGCGTCGCCGGGCTGACCGCGGCCCTGCGCTGCGAGGCAGCCGGCCTGCGCACGGTCGTCGTCACCAAGGCCCGTCTCGACGACGGCTCCACCCGCTGGGCCCAGGGCGGCATCGCCGCGGCCCTCGGCGAGGGCGACACCCCCGAGCAGCACCTCGACGACACCCTGGTCGCGGGCGCGGGCCTGTGCGACGAGGAAGCGGTCCGCCTCCTCGTCACCGAGGGCCCCGACGCCGTACGCCGCCTCATCGAGACCGGCGCCCGGTTCGACGAGTCCGAGGGCGAACTGGCACTGACCCGCGAGGGCGGCCACCACCGCCGCCGCATCGCCCACGCCGGCGGCGACGCCACCGGCGCCGAGATCTCCCGCGCCCTGGTCGAGGCCGTCCGCGCGCGGGGCATGCGCACCGTCGAGAACGCGCTCGTCCTGGACCTCCTCACGGACGCCGAGGGCCGCACCGCCGGTGTGACCCTGCACGTCATGGGGGAGGGCCAGCACGACGGTGTGGGGGCCGTCCACGCCCCCGCGGTGGTCCTCGCGACCGGCGGCATGGGCCAGGTCTTCTCCGCCACCACCAACCCGTCCGTGTCGACGGGCGACGGCGTGGCGCTCGCGCTGCGGGCCGGCGCGGAGGTCAGCGACCTGGAGTTCGTCCAGTTCCACCCGACCGTGCTGTTCCTGGGCCCGGACGCGGAGGGCCAGCAGCCCCTGGTCTCCGAGGCCGTGCGCGGCGAGGGCGCGCACCTGATCGACGCCGACGGCGTGCGCTTCATGGCCGGACAGCACGAACTCGCCGAACTGGCCCCCCGCGACATCGTCGCCAAGGGCATCATGCGCCGCATGCAGGAGCAGGACGCCGAGCACATGTACCTCGACGCCCGGCACTTCGGCGCCGAGATGTGGGAGCACCGCTTCCCGACGATCCTCGCCGCCTGCCGCGCCCACGGCATCGACCCGGTCACCGCCCCCATCCCGGTCGCCCCGGCCGCCCACTACGCCTCCGGCGGTGTGCGCACCGACTCCCACGGCCGTACGACCGTGCCGGGCCTGTACGCGTGCGGCGAGGTGGCCTGCACCGGCGTGCACGGCGCCAACCGCCTGGCGTCCAACTCCCTGCTCGAAGGCCTCGTCTACGCCGAGCGCATCGCGGCCGACATCGCGGCGAACGGCCTGCACGCGCGCGTGCCCCAGCCGGTCCCGCACCCGGAGATCCCCGAGCACCCCCTCCAGACCGCCGAAGCCCGCTTCGCGATCCAGCGGATCATGACGGGCGGGGCGGGCGTCCTGCGCTCGGCGGGCTCCCTCACCAAGGCCGCCGACCAGCTCCAGCGCCTGCACACCGACGCCCGGGAGGCCCTCGCCGAGAACGGCAAGACGGCCGAGGCCGGCGTCGACACCTGGGAGGCCACCAACCTCCTGTGCGTGGCCCGCGTCCTGGTCGCCGCCGCCCTGCTGCGCGAGGAGACCCGCGGCTGCCACTGGCGCGAGGACCGCCCGGAGCGCGACGACAGCGCCTGGCGCCGGCACATCGTCGTGACCCTGAACCCGGACCGCACGCTGGCCGTGCACACCACGGACACCACAGACTTCCCCCCGACGACTTTCCCGCCCCAGGCCCCCCAGGAGCAGTGACCGACGTGAGCACCCCCGACCTTCCCCTCGCCTCCTCAGGAGGCTGCTCAGACGGCTGCGCCTGCGGCGCGGACGACGAGGCATACCTGGAGTGCGGCCTGGACCCCGCACTCGCCCAGCTCCTGGCCGACGCCGGCCTCGACCCCGTCGAGGTCGAGGACATCGCCAACGTCGCCCTCCAGGAGGACCTGGCCCACGGCGTGGACGTGACGACCGTGGCGACCATCCCGGAGGACGCGGTGGCCACGGCCGACTTCACCGCCCGCGAGGCCGGCACGGTGGCCGGCCTGCGCATCGCCGAGGCGGTCGTCTCGGTGGTCTGCGAGGAGGAGCTGGAGATCGAGCGGCACGCCGAGGACGGCGACCGCGTCGAGGCGGGACAGAAGCTCCTCTCCGTCACCACCCGCACCCGCGACCTCCTCACGGCCGAGCGCAGCGCGCTGAACATCCTGTGCCGCCTGTCGGGCGTCGCGACGGCCACGCGCGCGTGGGCGGACGTCCTGGACGGCACCAAGGCCAAGGTCCGCGACACCCGCAAGACCACGCCGGGCCTGCGCTCCCTGGAGAAGTACGCGGTCCGCTGCGGCGGCGGCGTCAACCACCGCATGTCCCTCTCGGACGCGGCGCTGGTCAAGGACAACCACGTGGTCGCGGCGGGCGGTGTCGCCCAGGCCTTCCAGGCGGTCCGCGAGCGCTTCCCCGACGTCCCCATCGAGGTCGAGGTCGACACCCTGGACCAGCTCCGTGAGGTCCTGGACGCCGGCGCCGACCTGATCCTGCTGGACAACTTCACGCCGGCGCAGTGCGCGGAGGCCGTCGCGATCGTCGGGGGCCGCGCGGCACTGGAGGCCTCCGGCCGCCTCACCCTCGACAACGCCAAGGCCTACGCGGACACCGGCGTCGACTACCTGGCCGTCGGGGCCCTCACCCACTCCTCGCCGATCCTGGACATCGGCCTCGACCTGCGGCCGGCGGAGTAGGGAGCGGGGCGGGCCATGCTGCTGACGATCGACGTAGGAAACACCCACACGGTCCTGGGCCTGTTCGACGGCGACGAGATCGTCGAACACTGGCGCATCTCCACGGACGCGCGCCGCACGGCCGACGAGCTGGCGGTCCTCCTCCAGGGCCTGATGGGCATGCACCCGCTCCTCGGCGACGAACTGGGCGACGGCATCGACGGCATCGCCATCTGCGCCACCGTCCCCTCGGTCCTGCACGAGCTGCGCGAGGTGACGCGCCGCTACTACGGCGACGTCCCGGCGGTCCTCGTCGAGCCGGGCGTCAAGACGGGCGTGCCGATCTTGACCGACAACCCCAAGGAGGTCGGCGCGGACCGCATCATCAACGCGGTCGCCGCGGTCGAGCTCTACGGCGGCCCGGCCATCGTCGTCGACTTCGGCACGGCGACGACGTTCGACGCGGTCAGTGCGCGCGGCGAGTACGTCGGCGGGGTCATCGCCCCCGGCATCGAGATCTCCGTCGAGGCCCTGGGCGTCCGCGGCGCCCAGCTCCGCAAGATCGAGGTGGCCCGGCCGCGCAGTGTCATCGGCAAGAACACGGTCGAGGCGATGCAGTCGGGCATCATCTACGGCTTCGCGGGCCAGGTCGACGGCGTGGTCACCCGCATGGCCCGCGAGCTGTCACAGGACACCGACGACGTCACCGTCATCGCGACCGGCGGTCTCGCGCCGATGGTCCTGGGCGAGTCCTCGGTGATCGACGAGCACGAACCGTGGCTGACGCTGATCGGACTGCGGCTGGTCTACGAGCGGAACGTGTCGCGCATGTGAGGTCTGCCGAGGGTGGGCGGGGGTGTGTGGCGGGCTCGGGCCGCGGTTCTGCGCCGCGCCCCGGCGGGCGGGGGCGTGTCCGGCGGCGGCGCCTGGCGTCTGGGCCGTGGTCCTGGCCGCGTGCTGTCCACGGCGGCAAGTGAGCGCATCGGTGTGAGGGGTCTGCCGGGGGTGGGCGGGGGTGCGTGGCGGGGCTCGGGCCGCGGTTCTGCGCCGCGCCCCGGCGGGCGGGGGCGTGCCGGCGGCGGCGCCCGGTGCGTCGGGCCGCGGGTCCCGGCCGCGTGCTGTCCACGGCGGCAAGTGAGCGCGTCCGTTCTCGACAGGCGTCGGTGGCCGCGTCCATGACGCTCTGGGCGGGACGAGTGGTCCCCCACGCCACACCCGCCCCCTATGCGAGATTTGTCTGATTAGCGCGTATCGTCGCCGCATGCCCACGCCATACGGATCCCGCGGCGGTCTGGCGTTCGGCGCGGAGGAGCTGCGTGTGCTCCGCCGCGCCCTCGCCCTTGCCCTCCACCCCACCCCTGCCTCGTCCGACGACGTCCAGGACTGTCTCCGTCTCGCAGAGTCGCTCGACGAGGCGCTGCGGGAAGGGGCCAGGCTGCGCGCCTTCCTCGTGGCCGACCTGGGCCGGTACCGCGCCGCCCTCCCCGGCACCGCCGCCGGCTACCTCGCCCTCCTGGACGAGGCGCTGGGTGCCGGTTACCGCCCCCTGCCCGACGACCTCGCGGCCCTGCGCGCCCTGCGCGGCAACCCCGCCGCCGCGGCCCTCCTGGACCGCTGCACGGTCACCCCCCTCACCCCCGTCCCGCTCTCCGCGGCCACCGTCCCCGGCTCACGCACCCGCCTGCTGGCGCTCCCCGGGGGCCGCGGCGCCTCCGCGGGGGACGACCCCGAGAAGCAGCCCGAGAAGAAGCCCGCACGCAAACCCCCGGCACCCAAGCCCGCCCCGGCCCCGGCCCCGGGCACCCCGAAGCCCTCCCGCCCGATCCCCACCCCGGGCGAGGTCTTCCCGCGCCGCAAGCCGACACCGCCGCCCCCGGCCAACCCCCAGCAGCTCGCCGCGGGCTGACGTGGCTACCCTGGAGCCATGGACTACGTCTCCGCGCTCCTGCCCCCGGCCGTCATGGCCGTCTTCTTCATCGGCGTGATCCGGGTGATCGTGAAGACACAGGGCGGCGCCAACAAGGCCAAGGAGGACGCGGCCGTGGACGCCGCCCTCGCGCGCGCGGAGGGCGCCGGCCGGCCCGCCGCGACACCGAAGGCCGACGCCTGACCCCACTCCCTCCGAGGGCGTACGACTCGGCGGACCCGCACCTCGCGGCGCCCGCACTTTCGAGTCGTACGCCCTTTTTGTTCCTGTTCGCCGGTGAAGCGCACGTCCGCCACGCCATAACCGGGATCTCCCACTATTGTTCTGAGCGTGCCTCGCCCATTGGGAGAACTCGAAGACGCGGTCATGTCGCGGGTGTGGAAGTGGAACCGCCCGGTGACCGTTCGAGAAGTCCTGGAAGATCTTCAGAAGGAGCGGTCCATCGCGTACACCACCGTGATGACCGTTTTGGACAATCTCCATCAGAAGGGCTGGGTGCGCCGCGAGGCGGAAGGCCGCGCCTATCGATATGAGGCCGTCTCCACCCGCGCCGCCTACGCCGCCGCCCTGATGAACGACGCCTGGTCGCAGAGCGACAACCCCGCAGCCGCTCTCGTCGCCTTCTTCGGCATGATGAGCGAGGAACAGCGCCGGTCGCTCAGCGATGCCGTACGCATCGTCCAGGGCCCGGAAACCCAGGAACCGACCGAACCGTCGGAATCCGCAGAACCGGCCGAACGAGCGGAACCCCGACAAGGCCTCCCGGAGAACCCCGCCTCCGCTCAGGACCTCGGTGGGCGATAGCGTCCGGTCATGTCCGCGAAGAGCCCCGAAGCCACCGCAAAAGCCATCACCGTCCGGCGGGCCCGCACCAGCGATGTCCCGGCCGTGCGCCGCCTCCTTGACGCCTACGTCCGCGGCGGCATCCTGCTCGACAAAGCGACGGTGACGCTTTACGAGGACATCCAGGAGTTCTGGGTCGCGGAACGGGACGACAACGCCGAGGTCGTCGGCTGCGGCGCGCTGCACGTGATGTGGGAAGACCTCGCGGAAGTCCGCACTCTCGCGGTGAAGCCGGGCCTGAAGGGGGCGGGCGTCGGGCACCGGGTGCTGGAGAAGTTGCTGGAGACCGCCCGCTGGCTCGGCGTTCGCCGTGTTTTCTGCCTGACCTTCGAAGTCGACTTCTTCACCAAGCACGGCTTCGTGGAGATCGGCGAGACGCCCGTCGACACGGATGTCTACGCGGAGCTGCTGCGTTCCTATGACGAGGGTGTCGCGGAGTTCCTCGGACTCGAACGAGTGAAACCGAACACCTTGGGCAACAGCCGGATGCTTCTGCATCTGTGATCGTCCGCCGCTAGAGGGCCGCAAGAGCGTCCGGCCGGTTCGTCAAGGCATATTCCGCGACGCCCGCCCCTGCCCCGGTGCCCTATGTCCGAAACGCGCACGTTTCCGGACCGAGCCCGGGCTGCCGGTCTCTGCCGGGGGTTTGTGTTTTCCCGGCAAAAGCGGTTTGCTTTCCGAGGTACTGCAGTACTGCATATAACAGGGGACGGCGATACGGCGGACGCCGGCACTCCCCCGGCCCTTGAAGATATCGATGAAAGGAAATCCGGTGGCACAGAAGGTTCAGGTCCTTCTTGTCGACGACCTCGACGGTGGCGAGGCGGACGAGACCGTGACGTTCGCGCTGGACGGCAAGACGTACGAGATCGATCTCACCACTGCCAATGCGGACAAGCTCCGTGGCCTTCTCGATCCTTACGTGAAGGGCGGTCGGCGTACCGGAGGCCGTGCTTCGGGCGGGCGCGGAAAGGCGCGCGCGGCTTCGAGCGGCAGCCAGGACACCGCGGCGATCCGCGCCTGGGCGAAGGAGAACGGCTACGAGGTCAACGACCGCGGCCGTGTTCCCGCGACCATCCGCGAGGCTTACGAGAAGGCCAACGGCTGATCAGCGGCACTACCGACCCTGCGCACGCAAGGCCGGTGGCTGGGCGCCCGCGCGCCCGAGCCGGACCCGGTGGCACTGGGTGGCCACCGTGTTCACCAGCCGCACGAGACCGGGGGCGTTCCCACCGCCCCCCAGCGCCGACAGTGTCGGCAGCGAGGCCTCGACCTCGCATCCCGGCTCGGGGGGCCGCAGCCACACGGCGGCCCCCTGGGAACCGGCCGGGCCCGGACGGCCGGGCGGCAGTGACGCGCCCCTGAGCGGTGCGCCCCCTTCCTCGCGAGGCCCCGGGAGTGACGGCGCCGCCATGAGGCCGCCCGCCCCGATCGCCCCGAGATCCAGCGGCAGGGCCCCCCAGTCCAGCCACTCCAGCAGCCCGGGAAGCTCCTCCGCGCTGCCCGTGGCCACCAGGAACAGCATCCGGTCGCCGTGCAGGGCGACGGGAGAGCCCGGCGCCAGGCGCCGCAGGGCCGCGTACCCCGCCTCCGCCGGGACGTCCAGGACGTCGTAGCGCACCCCCACCGCCAGCCGCAGCGGATCGCCGGGCACCGTCGGCCACCCCAGTTCGTTCTCGTACCAGCGCCGGACCTGACCGCTCACGCCGGCCGCGTCGAGCGGCCGGCGAGGGAGCGGAAGGCACCGGGATGCGGACGCGATCACGGGGTGCGGGGCGCCGAACATGCCAAGTGCAACAGCCGGAAGGCCGTGCGAGTTACGCTGGGTGGCGCCATGAGTGCGCAGCGTGGCGAAACGGGGGCGTGCGGGGGGTGCGGACAGGCGCAAGGTTGTTCGCCCGTAGCGGAGGGAACGGGGCCGCTCGGCATGGACTTCCGGTCCCCACGGGTAAGACATCCCTAGTGGGAGGGGGCGACACGCAGGAAAGGCCGTCTCACGTTCGCCATCGGCGTACTGGCGAGTGGGGTATCTGCCTGGCCTGCGGGAACATCGTCTCGCACCATCGGGTTGGAGCAGATGTCGGCGTTCGGGGTCAGGAGGCCAAGGACGGTGTCGGCAGTTGGAATGAGCGGTCCCCGCTTGCGGGACTAAGCTGCGGAAGGACAGGGAGGGGAAGTTCCCCCCACTGCCTGACCGCTCTGAGGAGCGATTAACGATGTTCGAGAGGTTCACCGACCGCGCGCGGCGGGTTGTCGTCCTGGCTCAGGAAGAAGCCCGGATGCTCAACCACAACTACATCGGCACTGAGCACATCCTCCTGGGCCTGATCCACGAGGGTGAAGGTGTCGCCGCCAAGGCCCTTGAGAGCCTCGGGATTTCGCTCGAGGCGGTCCGCCAGCAGGTGGAGGAGATCATCGGCCAGGGCCAGCAGGCCCCGTCCGGCCACATCCCCTTCACCCCCCGTGCCAAGAAGGTCCTGGAGCTGTCGCTCCGCGAGGCCCTTCAGCTGGGCCACAACTACATCGGCACGGAGCACATCCTGCTCGGCCTGATCCGCGAGGGCGAGGGCGTCGCCGCCCAGGTCCTCGTCAAGCTGGGCGCAGATCTGAACCGCGTGCGGCAGCAGGTGATCCAGCTGCTCTCCGGTTACCAGGGCAAGGAGACCGCCGCCGCCGGCGGTCCTGCCGAGGGCACCCCCTCCACGTCCCTGGTCCTCGACCAGTTCGGCCGGAACCTCACCCAGGCCGCTCGTGAGTCCAAGCTCGACCCGGTCATCGGGCGCGAGAAGGAGATCGAGCGGGTCATGCAGGTGCTGTCCCGCCGTACGAAGAACAACCCGGTGCTGATCGGTGAGCCCGGCGTCGGCAAGACCGCCGTCGTCGAGGGCCTCGCCCAGGCCATCGTCAAGGGCGAGGTGCCCGAGACCCTCAAGGACAAGCACCTCTACACCCTGGACCTCGGCGCGCTGGTCGCCGGCTCCCGCTACCGCGGTGACTTCGAGGAGCGCCTGAAGAAGGTCCTCAAGGAGATCCGCACCCGCGGCGACATCATCCTGTTCATCGACGAGCTGCACACGCTGGTCGGTGCGGGTGCCGCCGAGGGCGCCATCGACGCCGCGAGCATCCTCAAGCCGATGCTGGCCCGAGGTGAGCTCCAGACCATCGGTGCGACCACGCTGGACGAGTACCGCAAGCACCTGGAGAAGGACGCGGCCCTGGAGCGCCGCTTCCAGCCCATCCAGGTCGCGGAGCCGTCCCTGCCGCACACGATCGAGATCCTCAAGGGTCTCCGTGACCGGTACGAGGCGCACCACCGCGTCTCGATCACCGACGAGGCGCTGGTCCAGGCCGCCACCCTGGCCGACCGGTACATCTCGGACCGCTTCCTGCCGGACAAGGCGATCGACCTGATCGACGAGGCCGGGTCCCGGATGCGCATCCGCCGGATGACCGCGCCGCCGGACCTGCGCGAGTTCGACGAGAAGATCGCCGGTGTCCGCCGCGACAAGGAGTCCGCGATCGACTCGCAGGACTTCGAGAAGGCCGCCTCCCTGCGCGACAAGGAGAAGCAGCTCCTGGCCGCCAAGGCCAAGCGGGAGAAGGAGTGGAAGGCCGGCGACATGGACGTCGTCGCCGAGGTCGACGGCGAGCTGATCGCCGAGGTCCTCGCCACCGCCACCGGCATCCCGGTCTTCAAGCTGACCGAGGAGGAGTCCTCGCGTCTGCTGCGCATGGAGGACGAGCTCCACAAGCGGGTCATCGGCCAGAACGACGCCGTCAAGGCGCTGTCGAAGGCGATCCGCCGTACGCGTGCCGGTCTGAAGGACCCGAAGCGCCCCGGAGGCTCGTTCATCTTCGCCGGCCCGTCCGGTGTCGGTAAGACCGAGCTGTCCAAGGCGCTCGCCGAGTTCCTCTTCGGCGACGAGGACGCGCTGATCTCCCTCGACATGTCGGAGTTCAGCGAGAAGCACACGGTCTCGCGCCTCTTCGGTTCGCCCCCCGGCTACGTGGGCTACGAAGAGGGCGGCCAGCTGACGGAGAAGGTCCGCCGCAAGCCGTTCTCGGTCGTCCTGTTCGACGAGGTCGAGAAGGCCCACCCGGACATCTTCAACTCGCTGCTCCAGATCCTGGAGGACGGTCGCCTGACCGACTCCCAGGGCCGGGTCGTGGACTTCAAGAACACGGTCATCATCATGACGACCAACCTCGGCACCCGGGACATCTCCAAGGGCTTCAACCTGGGCTTCGCCGCCCAGGGCGACACGAAGTCCAACTACGAGCGCATGAAGAACAAGGTCTCGGACGAGCTCAAGCAGCACTTCCGGCCCGAGTTCCTCAACCGCGTCGACGACGTGGTCGTCTTCCCGCAGCTCAGCCAGGACGACATCCTCAAGATCGTCGACCTGATGATCGGCAAGGTGGACGAGCGCCTGAAGGACCGGGACATGGGCATCGAGCTCTCCCAGTCCGCCAAGGAGCTGCTCTCCAAGAAGGGCTACGACCCCGTGCTGGGCGCGCGTCCGCTGCGTCGCACCATCCAGCGCGAGATCGAGGACTCGCTGTCGGAGAAGATCCTCTTCGGCGAGCTGCGCCCCGGTCACATCGTGGTCGTCGACACGGAGGGCGAGGGCGAGACCAAGACCTTCACCTTCCGCGGTGAGGAGAAGGCGGCCCTCCCGGACGTCCCGCCGATCGAGCAGGCGGCCGGTGGCACGGGTCCGAACCTGAGCAAGGACGCGTAAGCGTCACGGCCGAGTGAAAGGGGCCGGTGCCTTCCGGGGCACCGGCCCCTTTTCGCTGCCCGGGGTCAGATGCGGAAGACCTCGGCGGCGGGGAAGAGCTCGGCGTAGGGGTCGAGGGACTCCGCGCGGTCGACCGGGGTGGCGACGCCCACGGTGCGAAGGCCGGGCAGGCGGGAGGCGAGGACCCGCAGCGCTTCCGGGGGCGGCGGATTCGCGAGGAACTGGAGGTCCCGGATACCGGGCAGTTCCGGCATGGCCTCGTGCGCGTACGCCTCGGGCTGCCCGTAGAGCGACAGCGTGGTGAGCGCCGGGAGGCCGGCCACCTCGGACCAGTCCTCGGCACCGAGGTACTGCGCGCCGGACACGCCGAACGCGAGGGACTGGAGCGTGGGCCACCGGGTGAGGCCGCGCAGCCCCGTCGAGCGGATGGACCCCATCCCCAGGAAGAGACTCAGCAGGGGCGCCCCGACGGGGAGCACGTCGGTGAGGACGTCCCCCGGAAGGCTCTGGGCGATGGAGAGCCGTGTGAGCAGCGTCAGCGATCCCAGCCCGGTGAGGTCGGCCCCGCGGTCGAAGACCGACAGGTCGGTGAGCGGCAGGTCCGCCAGGCTCGACAGGCCCACGGCGTCCGGGCAGTGCTGGAGCCACAGGGAGGTCAGGGACCGGAACGCCCGGAGCTCTCCCAGATGCCCGAGGCCCGGATTGTTCCGCAGGTGCAGCAGGCGGACCTCGGAGGGGTCGGGTACGCAGCCGATGAGCGCGGCCGCGGTGAGCGGGCCGTCGAACCGCAGCCTGTGCCAGGGGCGCATCAAGCGGAGCGCCGCCCTCTGCTCGGCCGACTCGCAGACCAGGGAGAGACCGTCCCGCTCCAGGTGGTCGAGCACCTCGATCGCGTACTCGCGCGTGTCGAAGCGGCTCCAGGTGCCGGCCAGCTGGCGCCGCACGTCGAGATCCGGATGGTCGCGGAAGCGGCGCAGCACCGCCAGGGCGCCCCCGTCCTCCTCCGCCCCGAGCAGTGAGGCGGTGACGGCGACGCCGTGGGCCTCCCCGGCGGTCAGTCCCTCCGGCCCGGGCAGCAGCTCCAGGACCAGCGGGCCCGCCTCCGCGAGGGCCTTGGCCTCCTCCGTCGTGCGCGGCGGGACGAGTGCCCCGGCCCGTTCCTCCACCTCCGCCCGCACCCCGGGATCCAGGGCCGCGGCGTGTTCGAGGCAGGCCAGGGCGAGGAGGGTCAGCCGCGGGGTGCCCTCGGCCAGCAGCCGGCGCAGCAAGGTCGCTCGTTCCCGGGGGCGGGCGTGCGCGACCGCCATGCGGATCACGTCCTCCCAGAGGCTGTCGCCCGCGTGCCCGGCGAGGACGTCCAGGTGGCCCTCCTCGACGGCGTACCGGGCGCCCAGGTAGTCCTGGAAGGTGCGGTGGACGAAGTCGACGACGCCCTCGCCGGGCCGGCGCAGCAGGCCGCTGCGGAGCAGGAGGGTGCGCAGCACCGCCTCGGCGTCACCCCGGCCCGACCCCGGCGCGACGACCGGCAGACAGCGGGCCACGATGCCCTCGGCCGTCTCCAGGTCCATCTCCGTGTTGCCGCTCAGCACCAGCGCGTAGGCGAGGCGCTGGAGCACCTCCAGCTGGGCCTCCTCGCCCAGCTCGACGCCGTCCACCGCGCCCATGCCCCGTTCCCGGTCACGGCGGGCGAGGAGCATCGCGAGGGCGGCGTCGTACAGCTCCTTGCGGCCGGTGGGCAGGTAGCCCCGCCGCTCCCGGTGGAGGGCACAGATCAGACCGCACATCAGGGGGTTGGTGGCGAGGCGGGCCAGGTCCCGTTTGGTGCGCAGGGAGTCCAGGAGCTGTGTCTCGTACTCGGGCGCCTGCGCGGCCGCGTGCCAGCGGTGCACGAACGTCGCCACGTCGGCGCGGCGCATCGGGGTGAGGGTCAGTTCCCTGAATCCCTCGGCGGCCAGCCAGTCCGGGCGTACGGCGGTGGGGCGTGAGGTCAGCAGCCAGTGGTTGCCGGGGAAGGCGTGGATCAGGGCGAGCAGCCAGTCGCGGGTGCGGTGCCGGTCGGCGGCGGGAATCTCGTCCAGGCCGTCGACCAGGACCAGCCCGCGCCCGGCGGCCAGCACGCGGTCCGCCCAGCCTTCCGGCGGGGTGAGGGGGCAGCCCACCGCCGTGAGGAAGGCCGCGGGGGCGGGGAGCGCGCCCGAGCGGACCAGGGTGCGCAGGGGGAGGACGAACGGGACGCGGGTCGCGTCCCGGGCGGCGGTCACCGCCAGCCACTGCACGAGCGTGGTCTTGCCGGAGCCGGCGTCGCCGCGCAGCATGACCCGGTCGTGGCTGCTGAGGGCCTCCTCGGCGGGTAGCCGGGCGGCGGCGGTGGCGGTACCCGTGTGCTCGCCCGGCGGCGCGTCGGACACGCCGGTCTGCTCGCCGCTCGTCGCCTCCAGGCTCAGGTAGGCGACGGCCAGGGGCCAGCGGTCCGGGGAGTCCCGCAGGTCGATGCCGTAGATGGTGATGTGGTTGTGGCGCTCGGCGACGTACGGCAGGTAGCGGCGTTCGAAGGCGGCGTCGCGGGCGAACGGGCGGGGTGTGCGGGTGAGCAGCTCGTCGACCTTGGCGATCAGTTCGGCCTGGCCGCGGGTCTGTTCGACGAGGGAGCGGGCGACGAAGGTGGAGCGGCGGGTGAAGAACTCCAGGATGTTCAGGCACGCCCACTCGGTCGCGTGGTCGAGGAAGTGGCAGGAGTCCGCGCCCAGCCCGTCGGGTGCCGGGGCGGCGTAGTGCAGCTTCTTGGCCAGCTCGCGGTGGCCCAGACGGACCGCTTGGACGTCGTCCATGTCGAGGTCGCCGAGGGCGAGCAGCCTGCGGGCCAGGGTGTCGGTGACCGCGATCCGCTCGTCGGCCGGGAAGGGCGGCTCGCCGGGGGAGTCCACCGCCTGCGCCACGAGCTGCCCGGCGAGCTTGTGGACGTCCCGCTCGTCCAGGGTGCGTTTCTCGCCCCGGAAGGACACGAGAGCGGACAGGCGTACGGGCTGGTCGACCAGGCCCGCTCCCGGTCCGTCCGGGCGGAAGAGCTTCTTCAGCAGCGGAGTCACCAGTGCGGACGCCAGCTTGCCGCCGAGTACCGTCGGATCCAACCGCCTCACCCCCGTGATCGCGTGAACGGGGGTGAGACTACTAGCAGTTGACCAGGCGGGTCAGGACAGCTGTCCGTCGTAGTCCGGCAGTTTGTACGTCTTCTCGGCGTGGCCGCCCGACAGGTCGGTGCTGCTGTTGCCGATGTTCGCGATGATCGTGTAGCCCTTGCGTTCGATGGCGACGCGCTGGGCCGTCTTGTACTCGGCGACGTTCCTGAAGAGGTCGATGAAGTTGCGGACGTGGAGCCCCGCGACCTGGTAGCCCGTCTGCTCCAGGTTGTACTCGGTGAACGAGGCGATGATGTCCGGCCGGGCGGTCACGAAGAAGAGGGCGACGCCGCGTTCCTGCGCGTATCTGGCGGCCGCGAGGACCGGCTTGTTGGCCGGTTGCGGGTAGCTGAAGCCGAAGTCCGTCTCCAGCGCGGTGTTGTCGATGTCGAGGACGATCGCCTGCTTCTCGCCCGGCTTCGCGGCCGCGATCCGCTGTTTCAGATAGGGCAGCGCCTGGTCCATCACGGCCTGGCAGTCCTTCTGCCAGGTGCCGTAGTCGACGTCCGCGGCTGCGGCGGTGGTGGCGGCCGTGGAGGCCCGGGTGGCGGTGGTGGCGTCGGCCGGTGCGGCCATCGCCAGGAGGGCTGCGGCCGAGACGGCGGTCACTGATGCGCGGCGCAACCAGGGGCGTCGGGTCTGCATGTCGTGGGGGTCCTCTCACGTCCGTGACGCTGCCAACATGTCGTGTGCATGTTCGTGCGCGAGGGTGGCGCGAGGGGAACCGTAGGGTTACCGGACGGTAGGCGCCTAGAGGCGTGCGCCACATTTCAGGAATGGCCGAAGAGCGCCCCCGGTGACATGCGGCACAGGCGATATGTCCGTTACTAGCTGGAATAGTGGATAACGGAACGGGAGAAAAGGGATTCTTGCCCCGACGCGAGGGCGGAAGTGCGGGCCAGTGCCCTGATTCGTCCCGAATGACTGCTGTGTCAAGAGACGTAGAACACTGAACCAAATTACTAAAGAGCGTCGTAGATCACGCTTTTGGGCGTTTGTCGGGCCTCGGGTTACCAAGGGATGGCCACACGGCGAGCGACTGTGCGCCGGGTGGTTTTCTCCGTCCCCTTCCATACGAGGTTTCGATGTCCCAGCGCGTCACGTCCCGTTCTTCCCGTACGTCCCAGCTCCGCACCCGTGCGACCGTGCTGGCCGCCGGCCTTGGTGTCTCGGTCGCACTGGGAGCCGGGGTCGCGTCCGCCGCCGACACCACGGCCGCGTCCGGTGCCGCCAGTGCCGTCCAGGCGCAGGCCGCCGCCCAGGCCAAGGCCGCCAAGGCCGAGGCCGTGAAGGCTGAGAAGGCCGCCAAGGCCGCCGCCGCGAAGAAGGCCGCCGCGAAGAAGGCGGCCGCCGAGAAGGCGGCCGCCAAGAAGGCCGCCCCCTCCTGGGTCGACCCGGTGAAGAAGTACAAGCTCTCCGCGTCCTTCGCCCAGAACGGCGGCATGTGGCAGTCCACCCACAGCGGTCAGGACTTCGCCGTGCCGAGCGGCACCCAGGTCGTCGCCACCCACGGCGGCACCGTGGTCAAGGCCGGCGGCAACGGCGCCGGTGACGGCCCCGCGTACGGCAACGCCGTCGTGATCAAGCACGGCAACGGCACGTACTCCCAGTACGCCCACCTGTCGAAGGTCACCGTGCGGGTCGGCCAGATCGTCAAGACCGGCCAGGAGATCGCCAAGTCCGGCAACACCGGCAACTCCAGCGGCCCGCACCTGCACTTCGAGATCCGTACGACCCCGAACTACGGCTCGGCGGTCGACCCGGTGAAGTTCCTGCGCGCCAAGGGCGTGAAGGTCTGACCCGGCCCCGCGCCGCCAGGCCCTAGGAGCCCCTGGCTGCCCGGTGGGCCTGGGTCACCAGGTCCGTGGCGACCTCGAGGACGGCCTTGTGCCGTTCCTCGGGGTCGTCTCCCACGTCCTGGAGCAGGAACATCCCGGCGTGCAGCGTGAAGATCGCGCTCGCGCAGCGGACCTGGTCGACCAGGTCCGCGTCCGGGTCGACGATGATGTCGCGCAGGCTGTGCACGCGCGCCTTGAAGGATTCGCCGATCCGCAGGTCCCGTACCGACGCCTGGTTGTCGTGCATGAAGCGGAACAGCGGTGCCGCCTGGGCGAGCGTGTCGGCGTAGCGGCGGATGATCTCCTGCTTGGTCTCCAGCGTGTGCGGCTGCTGCCTGCCCCACTCGATCAGGTCCTCGATCGGCTGGGTGAGGTCCTCGAAGATGCTGACGAGGATCTCTTCCTTCGTCTTGAAGTGGTAGTAGAGCGCCGCCTTGGTGACCTCCAGGCGCTCGGCGATCTCGCGCAGGGAGGTCTTCTCGTAGCCCTGCTCCGCGAAGAGTTCGAGGGCCACGTCCTGGATGCGCCGGCGGGTGTCCCCGCGGCGCCGCTGCCTGGTGCCGTCCATGGTGCCGCCCATCCTCCTACGCCCCCCGCTTTCCATAAAACTTACTTGACGACCGGCTAGTTCCAGGTCTAGCTTCCGAGTGTAATCACTAGCCGGTCGGCAAGTAAGTAGCAGTGGTGAGTAGCGGTAGCTGGGGGAGTGGGAAGCGATGACGGACACGACGGACACACCGGCGGCAGACGCCGGGGAGAAACAGCCCAAGAGCGTGCGGGTGGTGCTGCTCGCGCTGATGATCGCCATGATGCTCGCGATGCTCGACAACATGATCATCGGTACGGCGATGCCGACGATCGTCGGTGAGCTGGGCGGGCTCGAACACCTCTCCTGGGTCGTCACCGCCTACACGCTCGCGACCGCGGCCTCCACCCCGCTGTGGGGCAAGCTCGGCGACATGTACGGCCGCAAGGGCACGTTCCTGTCGTCCATCGTCCTCTTCCTGATCGGCTCCGCGCTCAGCGGCATGGCCCAGAACATGGGCGAACTGATCGGCTTCCGTGCCGTGCAGGGCCTCGGTGCCGGCGGTCTGATGGTCGGCGTCATGGCGATCATCGGCGACCTGATCCCGCCCCGGGAGCGCGGCAAGTACCAGGGCATGATGGCCGGCGTCATGGCGCTGGCGATGATCGGCGGTCCGCTGGTCGGCGGCACCATCACCGACAACTGGGGCTGGCGCTGGGCCTTCTACATCAACCTGCCGCTCGGCGCGGTCGCGCTGGTCGCCGTCAGCGCGGTGCTGCACCTGCCGAAGAAGCGCTCCAAGGCGCGGATCGACTACCTGGGCGCCGCGCTGCTGACCGTCGGCATCACCGCGATCGTGCTGGTGACGACGTGGGGCGGCACGGAGTACGCCTGGAGCTCCGCACGGATCATGGAGCTGATCGGCATCGGGGTGGCCGCGCTGGTCGGGTTCGTGTTCTGGCAGACCAGGGCCGCCGAGCCGGTGGTGCCGCTGCACATCTTCCGCAGCCTGAACTTCACGCTGATGTCGGTCATCGGTTTCATCACCGGCTTCGTGATGTTCGGCGCCACGCTCTTCCTGCCGCTGTACCAGCAGTCCGTGCAGGGCGCCTCCGCGACCAACTCCGGGCTGCTGCTCCTGCCGATGCTCGGCGCGATGCTGGTGACCTCGATGGTCGCCGGGCGGGTGACCACGAACACCGGCAGGTACAAGGTCTTCCCGGTCGTCGGCAGCGCGCTGATGATCGTCGGGCTGTATCTGCTCTCCACGATGGACACCGGGACCTCCCGTCTGACGTCCGGGGTCTTCATGGCCGTGGTCGGACTCGGCATGGGCTGCCTGATGCAGATCACCATGCTGGTCGCGCAGAACAGCGTGGAGATGAAGGACATGGGCGTCGCGTCCTCGTCGACCACCCTGTTCCGTACGCTCGGCTCCTCCTTCGGCGTCGCGATCATGGGCGCGCTGTTCAACAACCGCGTTCAGGACGTCATGAGCGAGCGGGCCGGGGCGCTGGGCTCCAAGGTGACCGAGCAGTCGGCGCAGCTCGACGCGAAGAGCCTGGAGAAACTGCCGGTGCTGGCCCGGGAGGCGTACCAGCACGCGGTGTCCGCCGGCACGCACTCGGCGTTCTTGCTCGGGGCCGTGGTGGCGGTGGTCGCCCTCGTGGCAGCCGTGTTCGTCAAGGAGGTGCCGCTGAAGGGAGCGGGACCCAAGGAGGACGGCAAGCCGGACACCCCGGCGGCGCAGCCGCCCATGGTCGAGGCCGTCTGACCGCACCGTACGAGGCCCCCGGGAGTGTCCGCCCGGGGGCCTTCGGCATGCCCGGCCGCACCGCCCGTCGCGCCCGGGCGGGGCCGTGGGCCGCGGCCGTTGTCGGACCCCCGTGCCACCATCGGTCGCATGGACAAGACGCGCCGGATCCGGCTCGCCAAGGACGCCATGGACCGGGACTGGGCCGACCCCGGGCTCGACCTGGACACCGTGGCCGCGCACGCCGGGTACTCGCGCTACCACTTCATCCGCGCCTTCAAGGAGGAGTACGGCGAGACCCCCGGCCAGTACCTCACCCACCGCCGCATAGAACGCGCCGAGGACCTGCTGCGCACGGCGAACCTGTCGGTGACGGAGATCTGCCACCTGGTCGGCTTCAGCAGCGTCGGCACCTTCTCGGCCCGCTTCAAGGCCTGGACCGGCCTGACGCCTAGCGAGTACCGGACGAAGCACGTGGGCCGGGGCGCCGCCCTCATACCCGGCTGCTACGCCATGCTCTGGGCCGGCGGCTTCCGCTCCGCGCCCGGCGCCGGCGAGCAGAACCCTTCCGGAGAGGCGAAGCAGCGCAATTCCGGAGAAGCGGGCTGACACCCCCGCTGCCTACCGTGGCAGGGCAGACACAACCGGACGCAGAGCCAGAGCAGGAGCACGCCATGATCAAGGGTCTCGCCATCTCGACCGTCTGGGTCCTCGACCAGGACCGGGCGAAGGAGTTCTACACGGAGAAGCTGGGCCTTGAGGTCCGTACGGACATGACCATGGGTGAGGGCGGCATGCGCTGGCTCACGGTCGGCTCCCCGAACCAGCCGGAGGTCGAGCTGACGCTCATGGTGCCGGGCGGACCCGCCATGGACCCCGAGTCCGCCGAGATGGTCAGGAAGCTGGTGACCAAGGGGGCGCTCGGCGCGGGTGTGCTGACCACCGACGACATCCACGGCGACTACAAGAAGCTCAAGGAGCGGGGCGTGGAGTTCCTCCAGGAGCCGCAGGAGCGTCCGTACGGCACGGAGGCGCTGTTCCGCGACGACTCGGGCAACTGGTTCTCCTTCACCCAGCCCCGCGAGGGCGGCCTCGACATGGCCCAGGACTGGACCTGCTGACCAGGGTTCTCCGGCTCTACGACCCTGGCAGATGCCTGCTGCCCCGGGGCGCCGGCTCTACGACCCGGGCGGAAGCCTGCTGACCCAGGGGCGTCGGTTCAACGACCCGGGCAGATGCCTGCTGACCCAGGGGCGTCGGTTCAACGACCCGGGCAGAAGCCCGCTGCCCCGAGGCGCCGGCTCTACGACCCGGGCAGGGGCCCGCCGACCAGGGTTCTCCGGCTCTACGACCCGGGAGGGACCCCGCCCCGGGGGCGCCGGCTCTACGACCCGGGCAGGGATCCGCTGACCAGGGGGCGTCGGCCCTACGACCCTGGCAGGGACCCGCTGACCCGCGGTTTGCCGGCCCTACGACCCCGGCAGCACCGGGTAGCTCCCCGTGTTCGTCGGCGCGTGCTCCGGCAGCCACAGCACGGCGACCGCGCCCTCGGCCGGCAAGTGCTCCGGTGTCCCGGGGGTGCGGACGTTGCGGAAGGTCAGCCGGGCGCCCAGCACCCGGGCCTGACCGGCCGCGATGGTCAGGCCCAGTCCGTGTCCGTGACCGGCCCGGTCCCTGCTGCCGGTGCGGAAGCGGCTCGGCCCCTCGGCGAGCAGGTCCTCGGGGAAGCCCGGGCCGTGGTCGCGCACCCGGATGACCCGGCCCTCGACGCTGACCTCGACGGGCGGCTTGCCGTGCCGGGCCGCGTTGGCGAGGAGATTGAACAGGACGCGCTCCAGGCGGCGCGGGTCGGTGGTGACCTCCGACTCGTGCACGATGCGCACCTCGATGGCCGGGTCCTTGGCCGCCACCCGCCGGGCGACGAACTCGCCCAGCATGATGTCCTGGAGCTCCGCCCGCTCGGAGGCCCCGTCGAGACGGGCCACCTCCAGCACGTCCTCGACCAGCGTGCGCATGGCCTTGGCCCGGTCCAGCACCAGCTCGGTCGGGCGTCCGGGGGGCAGCAGTTCCGCCGCGGTGAGCAGCCCGGTCACCGGCGTGCGCAGCTCGTGCGCGATGTCGGCGGTCACCCGCCGCTCGGCCTCGATGCGCTGGCGCAGCGCGTCCGCCATGGCGTCCACCGCGCTCGCCAGGTCGTCCGTCTCGTCCCGCACGATCCCGCCCATGGCGTCCCGCACCCGCACGTCCGTCTCGCCGCCCGCGAGCTGGCCCGCCGCGATGGCCGCCTTGCGCAGCCGCCGCGAGAGGTGCCCGCCGATCAGCACCCCGAGCGCGCTGCCGCCGAGGACGACCGCGATGGACCCGATGAGCAGGGCCTGGTCGAGGTCCTGGAGGATGTCGGAGCTGCGGTCGGTGAAGCCCGAGTGCAGGGACATCACCTGACCGTTCTTCAGCGGCACGGCGGCCCATATGTCGGGCACGTCACCCGGCCTGTCGGCCACGTACGTCGCCCGCTGGCCGGCCTCGACCCGCTCCCGCAGCGCCTGCGGCAGCTCCGGATCGTTGATCTTGGTGTTGGGGAAGTTCATCCGCCCGGACAGCTCGAAGTTGCGCTGGGCGATCATGATCCGCTCGTCGGCGAGATCGCGCGCGTTGTCCAGCATCGAGACCCGGGCGGCGTTGTGCACGACAAGGCTGAGCGCGACCGCCACCAGCGCACCCACCAGTGCGATGGCCGCGCTCAGCTTCCATCTGAGGCCCGTACGGATGCCCGCACGCTCCAAGCCCGCGGCGACCAGGCGCCGGAAGTGCCCCCTCATACCCCTGCCCCTGCTCAGGCCTTCAACTTGTAGCCGAAGCCGCGGACCGTCTCGATCCGGTCCTGGCCGATCTTCTGCCGCAGCCGCTGCACGTGCACGTCGACCACGCGGGTGTCCCCGCCCCAGCCGTAGTCCCACACCCGCTCCAGCAGCTTGTCGCGGGAGAGCACCGTGCCCGGCGCGGAGGAGAACTCCAGCAGCAGCCGCATCTCGGTCGGCGTCAGCGCCACCGGCTGTCCCGCGCGGCGGACCTCCATGCCCTCGGTGTCGACCTCCAGGTCCCCGAAGGCCAGTACCCCGCCGCTCGCCGGGGCGGCCGGCTCCTCGCCCCGGCCGCCGCCCGCGTGCCCGAAGCGGCGCAGCACCGCGCGGATCCGGGCGACCAGGACGGCACCGTCGAACGGCTTGGTCACGTAGTCGTCGGCGCCCGCCTCCAGGCCCAGCACGACGTCGATGGAGTCGGCCCGCGCCGACAGCATGATCACCGGCACGGTCGACTCGTCGCGGATGCGGCGGCACAGGCTGACACCGTCGAGGCCGGGGACCATGACGTCCAGCAGCGCGATGTCGGGGCGGTCCGACCGGAACGCCTCCAGACCCGAGAGCCCGTCGGGCATGGCGGTGACCACGAAGCCGTCCCGTTCCAGGGCGAGCTGCGTGGCCTCGCGGATGACGTCGTCGTCCTCGACGAACAGGACATGGGTCTGGTCTGCCATCCCGGTGCTCTCAGTCCTCGTGGTCCGTGGGGTGCGTTCTCCTGTTGGGACGCACGGTCCCTGCGATGCGTTCACCGAGGGATCGGTCCGAGCGGCCCGATCGGTTCACGCGGCCCTTCCGCCCGCGTCAGCCCGCGGGCACCGGCGTCGCGCTGTCGCCGACGACCTTCCCGTAGTCGTTGTGCGTGCGGTACTTCTCGGTGAAGTGGCCGGAGGTCCATCTGTACGTGATCACGTTCTCCCCGGAGGGACTCGACACCGGGTCGCCCTTGTCGTACACCTGCTTGGTCACCACCAGGTCCCCGCGGTCGATCTCCGCGTAGACCGGCGGCTCCTCGGCCTTGAACACATTCTCGTACGAGCCGTCCCGCTCGCGGTACACGTAACTGCCGACACCCACCGCGTCACCGCAGGTCAGCACGTTGACGACGACATCGTCCGCGGAGCCTTTCGTCAGATTGCCGTAGGAGACGTCCACCGGGTACTCGTCGGCCACGCACGGCTTCAGATCGCGCTTCACCTCAGGCGCGACCTTCGGGTCGTCCTTGATGAGCGCGACCGCGTTCACGTTGTCGGGGGACTTCGACGGCGCGGCGGACGGGGTGGCGGCGGCGCCCGCCACCGAGTCGGCGTGCGCCGGGCCCTCGTCCCGGGCGCCGGTCCCGCCGGCACCGCACCCGGACACCAAAAGGGCGAGGGCGGTGGGCACGGCCAGTGCCGCGCTCACCGCCTGGATACTGCCCCGGGCCCGTGCAGAACCCTCGCCGGTCAGGCCGCGCACCGCTCCCGCTCCTCACGCTCCAGCGCGCGTGCGTCCAGATCGCGGGACTCCAGCTCCTCGCGGAGCCGGGCGAGCGCCCGGTGCAGCGTGCTCTTGACCGTTCCGGCCGACATGCCGAGGGCGGCGGCCGTCTCCTCCGTGGACATCTGCTCCCAGTGTCGCAGCACCACGACACTGCGCTGTTTGGGGGCGAGGACCTTCAGGATGTCCATGAGCAGGGCGCGGTCCGCGTGCTGCTCGGTGGCGTCGTCGACCGAGGCGTCCGGGAGCTGCTCGGTCGGGACCTCCTCCAGCTTCCGCGCCCGCCACCACTCCGTGCGGGTGTTGATCATCACCCGGCGCAGGTAGGCGTCGGCCAGCCGCTTGTCCTCGATGGTCTCCCAGCGGCCGTACGTCCGTACCAGCGCCGTCTGCAACAGGTCCTGCGCATCCGTCGGGTCCGGGACCAGGCGGCGGGCACTGCGCAGCAGCGCGTCCTGCCGGGTGCGGACGTACTCCTCGAACTCGAGCACCTCGCCCTGCGCCATGGTGAACCGCCTCCCGTTTCCCCGTTCGGGCCGGCTCCCCGCCGCCCGTGCACTGCCTGTGGTCTTCCGTCGTCCCGTGTCTTCCGGGAACGCATCTGAAGGTACGGAGGCGTTGTCACGGCGCTGTCCGAAGCAGCCTGCGGCCAGCACTCGGCTGTCCGTCGGTTGTGTAACGGAAATCCGAACGGGGTAAGGACGTGGGGGTGTTGAGGCGGTTTAGGGGTGATTTGTCCCCTCGGGATGGTGTGACGGGCGGCGGCCCGCGGCTGTGACGTGCCTGTACGTCAGGTCAACGGCAGCCGGTACAGACCGCCCGCCATCGGCTCCACCAGACCGTCGGAGACGAGACCGTCGAGGGCGCGGGCCCGCTGCACCGGCTCGTGCCACACCCGGTCCAGAGCGGTCTGCGGAACGGGACCGTGCGCCTCACGCAGCACGGCGAGCAGCCGCCCGCGCACCTGCCGGTCGGTGCCCGCGTAGGTCTGGCCCTTGCGCGGCGGGCCGTCGTGCTCCGGCTTGCCCGCCAGCCGCCAGGCGCACTGCGCGGCGATCGGGCAGCGGTGGCACGACTCGCTCTTGGCCGTGCACACCAGCGCGCCCAGCTCCATGGAGGCGGCGGCCCAGCGGGCGGCGGTCGGCTCGTCCTCGGGCAGCAGCGCGCGGGCCAGCTTGCGCTCGGCGGCGGTGGTGGCGTTCGGCGGGTACTGCACGCCGGTGACCGCCCGGGCGAGGACCCGGCGCACGTTGGTGTCCAGCACCGGGTGCCGCTGCCCGTAGGCGAAGGAGGCGACGGCGGCGGCCGTGTACTCGCCGATGCCGGGCAGCGCCAGCAGCTGGGCGTGGTCGGCCGGTACGTCACCGCCGTGCCGTTCCGTTATGGCGACGGCGGCGCCGTGCAGCCGCAGCGCGCGGCGCGGGTAGCCGAGCCGGCCCCAGGCGCGGACGGCCTCGCCGGGCGCCTCCTTGGCCAGGTCGGCGGGGCGCGGCCAGCGCTCCAGCCACTGCTCGTAGACGGGCAGGACGCGGCTCACCGGCGTCTGTTGCAGCATGAACTCACTGACCATCACCCCCCACGCCCCGGCCTCGGGGCGCCGCCACGGCAGGTCGCGGGCGTGTTCGCCGAACCAGTCGATGACGGGGGAGTGCAGGTCCGCCCCGAGGGGCGGGCCGGAGGGGGCGTCGGCGGGGGCGGGGATGGGCTGCGGGGGCTTCGTGGGAGCAGTCATGGCGTATCGATGGTGCCACGCAGAGCCCTCGGATCGGGCACACCGCCACCCCTGAAGGGGGTGGGTACCTGACGATCGACAGCAGTGCGGGCAGGCCGGGCACTTGTAGCGTCGGGCGCATGGAACCTCCCGGCCCGGCCTCGCTCGTCCGTGGCGTCCTCCTGTGGGCCGCCTTCGCCGTCCCGGCGCTCACGGCGGACCGGATCGGGCTGAACGAGCCGCGCCCCGGCTGGCAGCAGGCGGCCGGTGTGGCCGTACTGGCCGTGGCCGCCGCCGTGTCCCGGCGGCTGCCGCCGGTCGCCTTCGTACTGGTGGCCGCCCTGAGCCTGGCCGCCGCCCCGGCCCTGTTCACCGCCTCTTACGGTCCCGCCCTCGGCGTGTGCGCGCTGCTGCTCGGGCTGCGGGCGGGCCGGGCGCGCCCCGCCGTGCTGTGCTTCGCGGCCGTCGGCTGCGCGGGCACGGCACGGATCGTGCTCACCGGCGTCGACCCGGCCCCCGAGTGGCTCGTCATGACGGGCACCCTGCTCTTCGGCTGTGTCTTCCCGTGGCTCGGCGGGCGCTACTGGCGGCAGAGCCGCGAGCTGGCCGAGGCGGGATGGCTGCGCGCCGCCCGCCTGGAGGACGAGGCCGCCCTCGCCGAGGAGCGCGCCCGGCTGCGGGAACGGGCCCGGATCGCTCAGGACATGCACGACTCCCTCGGCCACGAGCTGAGCCTCATCGCCCTGCGCGCCGGCGCCCTCCAGGTCGCCCCCGGCCTCGACGACGAGCACCGGACGGCGGCGGCCGACCTGCGTGCGGCCGCGGCCGACGCCACGGACCGGCTGCACCGCATCATCGGCGTCCTGCGCGAGGACGACGACGAGCCCGTGCCGCTGTCCCCGGCCGGCGAGACCCTGGAGCAACTCGTGGCCCGCGCCGCCGAGTCGGGCCTTCCGGTGCGCTGGGAGCCGGACGGGCGGGACCCGGCCGCCGATCCGCCCTCCGCCGGTCCCGGCGAGGTCGCCGAGCGGCTGCTGCACCGCGTGGTCCGGGAGGCGCTGACCAACGCGGCACGACACGCACCGGGCGCCCCCGTGGTCGTGGCGGTCACGGGACAGACCGCGGGGACCTCCGTCACCGTCACCAACGGCCCTTCCACGCAGGACGGTTCCCGGCCCTCCGGAGGCGGTACGGGCCTGCTCGGGCTGCGGGCGGCGGTGACCTCCGTCGGCGGCGAGTTCGAGGCCGGTGCGCACGGGGAGGGCTTCCGGGTCCGGGCGTACGTCCCGGGGCGGCCGGTCGCGGTCAGGCCCGCGCGCCCCGCCCGGGCGCCGTTCACACACGCCCGCCGCCGGGTCGCCGCCGGCCTCGGCACCGCGGCCGGCGTGGGCGTGGTGCTCGTCGGCGCCGCCTTCGGCTGGTACGCGTACGCCGAGACGCACTCGGTGCTCGAACCCGCCGCGTACGCGAAGCTCCGCGTCGGCACCCCGGCCGCCGAGGTCGAGCGGGTGCTGCCCGAGCGCGACGTGAACGACCCGCCGGAGGAGCGGGCCCCGGCCCCGCCCGGGGGAGCCGACTGCCGCTACTACCGCGCGAGCGGCGAACTCTTCGTCTCGGTCGCCCACTTCAGACTGTGCTTCGACGCCGGACGGCTGGTCGCCAAGGACGTGGTCCCCGGCGTCGGCCTGTCCGGCGAAGGCCGCGAAGAGTACGAGGAGTTCGCACGATGAGTACCGGGGACACGAGCAGGGCGCCGATCCGCGTGCTGCTGGCCGACGACGAGGCGATGGTCCGGGCCGGGGTGCGCGCCATCCTGGACAGCGGCAGCGGCAGCGGCGGCGGGACGGAGGTCGTCGCCGAGGCGGGCGACGGACACGAGGCGGTGGAACTGTGCCGCGCCCACCGCCCGGACGTGGCCCTGCTGGACGTCCGCATGCCGCGCCTGGACGGTCTCGCGGCGGCGGAGGAGATCGTACGGACGGTGCCCGGCACGGCCGTGGCGATGCTCACCACCTTCTCCGAGGGCGCCTATGTGACCCGCGCCCTGGGCGGCGGCGCCACCGGGTTCCTGCTGAAGTCCGGGGATCCGTACGAACTCATCGCGGGGGTAAGGGCGGTGGCCGCCGGCGCCGCGTTCCTCTCGCCCAAGGTCGCCCGGTACGTCATCGACGAGGGCCTCGGCGGCGGCCGCCTCACCCGCGAGGCACGGGCACGCGCGCGGGTGACCGCCCTGAGCCCCCGCGAGCGCGAGGTGCTCGGCCTGGTCGGCGCGGGCCTGTCCAACCCGGAGATCGCCGCCCGCCTGCATCTCGTCGAGGGCACCGTGAAGGCGTACGTGAGCGCGGTCCTGGACCGGCTGGGCGTCCGCAACCGGGTGCAGGCGGCGATCGTCGCGTACGAGGCGGGGCTGGTTGAGTCGTGACCGCCGCGGCGTCACGGCGTCACGGCGCAACATCGTCACGGCGCCACATCGTCACGGCGCCACATCGTCACGGCGCCCGCGAGCCGCGGACAGGCGCTGAGCGCGGCGGTGCGCCGTGTGTGACGGCTCACCGGCGCGCGTGCGTCTCGTACCGCGGGACGGGCGCCGGGCCCGGTCCCAGCGCCCACCGCACGGCCGGCGCCGACGAGGTGCGCATCGCTCCGGCCAGCCGCGTCATCGGACCCCTGCCCAGCCGTACGGCGACCAGGGCGATGAGCGTGCCGAGGGCCAACCCCGCTATGACGTCGTGCGGGTAGTGCACCCCGACGAAGACCCGGGAGTACGCCATCAGCAGGGCGAGCGGGGCCGTCAGCCACAGCAGCGCGCGGCGCACCAGGGCCAGGGAGACCGCAGCGGCGCCCGCGATGGTGGCGTGGTTGGACGGGAAGGACCAGTCGCCGTGCGGCGGACACGCGGCCAGTGACGCGGCGGCCCCGGCCACCGCACGGCACGGACGCTCCTCCTGGACAGCGGACTTGAGCACCTCACTGCACACATAGGCCACGGCCGTGGCCAGAGGTGCAAGGGCCGCGATCGCGAACGCGCGGGGGCTGCCCCGGCGCGCACGCCACCAGGCCGTCGCGAACAGCCCGGCGAACACCAGCAGTCCGGCCTCCGTCCATGTCTCGGCGCCTTGCTGTACCCAGTTCGGGGTGTCGTGCGCGAAGTCGGTGATGTCGCGGTAGAGCGCGGTGTCCTCGGAGTTCATGGTCACGGACGGTAGACGGCGGGCTCATATCGTCACACCCAGCGATCGTCGGGTTCCGTACCTGACGGAAGTCAGGGGTGGGGGCCGGGATTCCGAAATGATGATCCGGAAAAGTTGTGGCTTCGAGCGGCGGGTGGGACCGGCGAACGCGCCGATCTCTCGTAAGGTTTGCGCCGTGGGATCTCTGCGCAATCCGGTCGGGCCGCTTCCCTCCTCCATCTACTGGCGTCGGAGGGTCGTACTGGTGTCTGTGGTCGCCGTGTTGGCGCTGCTGACCACCTGGATCGTGATGATGGGCGGGGGCGGCGAGGACCGCGACAACGGCGCCAACGGCAAGAATCCCGCGCCCTCCATCACACCCGGCCCGTCCAGTTCGGGCCCGGCCATCAGTCAAGCGCCCGGCGGACGCGACGAGTCGGGCGACGGCGGTTCCGGCGGCTCCTCGTCGGGGTCCGGTGACGGCTCGGGTGACGGCTCCGGTGACGGCCCGGGGGACGGGGCGGGGGACGGTTCCGGCTCGGGCTCCGGTGACGGTTCCGGCGCGGGCGGTTCCGAGGGCGCGGGCGGCTCCGGCGGCTCGGGGAGCGGCGCCTCCGCGGGCGGCGTCGGCGCGGGTGACACCCTGCCGGCCGGCTCCACCTTGCCCAACTGCACCGCGAGCGCGGTCAAGTTCAGCCTGCGCAGCCGGCACAACACCTACGACCCCGAGCAGACGCCCACCTTCCTGCTGACCGCTCGGAACGTCTCCGGCAGCGACTGCAAGATCGATCTCGGGCCGAAGAACGCGGTGTTCACGATCGCCCCGGCGAGCAGCGACGACGACTACTGGTCCTCCGGGGACTGCCCCAAGGCCGCCGCGCACCAGCTGTACCGGGTCGCCGCCGGCAGCGGCATCACCTACACCGTGAAGTGGGACCGCAAGCCGAGTGCCCCCGAGTGCGCCACGCCTCCGGCGGGTTCGGCCGGGGCGGGCACGTATCTGGTGGAAGCCAAGGCCCCGGGCTTCGCGAAGGTGCAGACGTCGTTCGTGCTCTCGGCGGACTAGCACACGGCCGGCAGAGACGGCCGGCCCCTGCGCAGGCGGCCGAGACGGCGGCAGACAGAGGCGGCGCCGGAGAACAGCGGCAGACAGAGGCGGCACCAGAGAACAGCGGCGGAAACGCACGAGGGCGGTACCCCTTGCCGGGTACCGCCCTCAGCCGTTGCGAACAGGGTGTCCTGCGCGCTACACGTACCGCTCAAGGATCGACGACTCCGCCAGCCGCGACAGCCCCTCACGGACGCTGCGCGCCCGGGCCTCGCCCACGCCGTCCACCGTCTGGAGGTCGTCGACGCTCGCGGCGAGCAGCTTCTGAAGTCCGCCGAAGTGCTCGACGAGGCGGTCGATGATCGCGCCGGGGAGCCGGGGCACCTTGGCGAGGAGACGGTACCCGCGGGGGGAAACCGCCGAGTCCAGCGTCTCGGGCGCGCCGGTGTAGCCCAACGCCCGGGCCACCGTGGACAGTTCAAGCAGCTCGGCGTGGGTGAGGGCGTCGAGTTCGGCGAGGGCCTGGTCGACCGTGCGGGAGCGCTTGGCCGTCGGCTCGGGGACGTAGTCCCGCACGACCAGCTCGCGCTCGGGCTCCACGCCCGCGATCAGCTCGTCGAGCTGGAGGGCCAGCAGCCGGCCGTCCGTGCCCAGCTCCACCACATACTCGGCGATCTCCGTGGCGATGCGGCGCACCATCTCCAGGCGCTGGGCGACCGCCGAGACGTCCCGGACGGTCACCAGGTCCTCGATCTCCAGCGCCGACAGCGTGCCCGCGACCTCGTCGAGGCGGAGCTTGTAGCGCTCCAGGGTGGCGAGCGCCTGGTTGGCGCGGGACAGGATCGCCGCCGAGTCCTCCAGGACGCGGCGCTGGCCGTCGACGTACAGGGCGATCAGCCGCATCGACTGGGAGACGGAGACCACCGGGAAGCCGACCTGCTTGCTCACGCGGTCCGCGGTGCGGTGCCGGGTGCCGGTCTCCTCCGTCGGGATCGTCGGGTCCGGGACCAGCTGCACGCCGGCGCGCAGGATCTTCGACAGGTCCGAGGACAGCACGATGCCGCCGTCCAGCTTGCACAGCTCGCGCAGCCGGGTCGCGGTGAACTCGACGTCCAGCACGAAACCGCCGCTGCACAGCGCCTCGACCGTCTTGTCGGAGCCGAGCACTATGAGCCCGCCGGTGTTGCCGCGGAGTACCCGCTCCAAGCCGTCACGCAGGGCGGTGCCGGGTGCCACGGCGCTCAGGGAGGCGCGCATCAGGCCATCGGTACCGGCACTCCCACCGGACTTTCCGGGAGCTGATGCCCGGTCGTTGGCTGCCACTGCACTCCTCCGGTCGCAGGTTCTGGGCGCCCCCGTGTCGCGCGCTCGGTTCGCACGGACGGGCGAGACCAGGGCAAAGTCTACCGGCGACCCTCCTCGTCCTGTGGGGCCTCTCTGCGACGGGAGCGGGGAAGGACCCGCAGGGCGTCCCCTATGTCCGCGACTTCCAGGACCTTCATGCCCGGCGGGACCTTGCCCGGATCGGCCGGTACCAGGGCATGTGTGAAGCCCAGACGGTGGGCTTCCGCCAGTCTGCGCTGCACGCCAGTGACCCGTCTCACCTCGCCCGCGAGGCCCACTTCGCCGATCGCGACGAGGTTCTTGGGGAGAGGTGTGTCACTCGCCGCGCTCGCCAGGGCGAGGGCGACGGCCAGGTCGGCGGCGGGCTCCGAGAGCTTCACACCGCCGACCGTCGCGGAGTAGATGTCCCTTTTGCCCAAGGCGCTGATCCGCCCGCGCTGTTCCAGCACCGCGAGCATCATCGAGACGCGGGAGGTCTCCAGGCCCGAGGTGGTGCGGCGCGGGGAGGGGATCTGGGAGTCGACCGTGAGCGCCTGGACCTCGGCGACCAGCGGGCGGCGGCCTTCGAGGGTGACGGTCAGGCAGGTGCCCGGGACCGGTTCGGCCCGGCGGGTCAGGAAGAGTCCGCTCGGGTCGGCGAGGCCCGTGATGCCCTCGTCGTGCAGCTCGAAGCAGCCGACCTCGTCGGTGGTGCCGTAGCGGTTCTTGACGCCGCGCACCAGGCGCAGGCGGGCGTGCCGGTCGCCCTCGAAGTGCAGGACGACGTCCACCAGGTGCTCCAGCAGACGGGGGCCGGCGATCGCGCCGTCCTTGGTGACGTGGCCCACGAGCAGCGTGGACATGCCGCGTTCCTTGGAGGCCCGGATGAGCGCCCCCGCGACCTCCCGCACCTGGGCCATGCCGCCGGGTGCGCCGTCGATCTCCGGGGAGGCGACCGTCTGCACCGAGTCCATGATCAGCAGGGACGGCTTCACCGCGTCCAAGTGGCCCAGCACCGCCGCCAGATCCGTCTCGGCCGCGAGGTACAGGTGGTCGTCGATGGCGCCGATGCGGTCGGCGCGCAGCCGGACCTGGCTCGCCGACTCCTCACCCGTGACGTACAGGGTGCGGTGCTCGTCGCTCGCGGACTTGGCCGCCACGTCCAGCAGGAGCGTCGACTTGCCGACGCCCGGCTCGCCCGCGACCAGCACCACCGCGCCGGGGACCAGTCCGCCGCCGAGCACGCGGTCCAGCTCGGGCACGCCGGTGGGGCGGGCGGTGGCCTGGCGGCCGTCCACCTGGCCGATGGGCAGGGCGGAGGTGGTGACCCGGCCCGGTGTCGTCGTCCGCACCGCGGGCGCGCCGTACTCCTCGACCGTCCCCCAGGCCTGGCACTCGGGGCAGCGGCCGAGCCACTTCGCCGTCTGCCAGCCGCACTCCGTGCAGCGGTAGGACGGGCGGTCCTTGGTGGTCTTCGTACGGGCAGCCATGGACGAAACCGTAGCCGCAGGCACTGACATCTCGGGGGCCGGCCGACGGCGGCCACCTGCGCGCCAGGGGTCCGCCACCCTCCGCCAGCGGCGGAACCACCGGTTCATGTCCCCGATTGAGGGATCGTTTCACCCGTACGGATTAAATGTGCTCAAGCCGCCTGAAGGTGCCACTCCCGGCCCCCTACGGTCGCCGAATGATGAGCAGTACTCCGGAGATCTCGACCCGCTCCACCCGCACGGCCGGCGCACACCGGGCACACCGGGAAGCGCGTGACCGCGGGGCGGCGCGCACGCTGGCGCAGCGGCCGCCCGCGCGCTACGAGCCCTACCTGGACGGCCTGTTCACCTACTGCCTGTCCGTGCTGTGCGACCACGAGGCCGCGACCGCCGCCTTGGGCGACGTGCTCGCCCTCGCCGAACGCCGCGGCCGGCACCTCCCGCAGGCACCCGCGGACCGCAGGGCCTGGATGTACGCGCTGGCCCGCTGGGCGTGCCTGCGCAAGCTGGCCGAGGCCAAGCAGAAACGTCAGAGCAGCCATGCCGCGGGCCGCGCCGACCGGCAGCGCGCCGACCGTCCGGCCGCCCCGGCCCCCTCCGAGGAGGTCCAAGAGCGGCGCCGTAAGGAACTGGCCCTGCTGGCCTGGCCGGAGGCCGCCGGCACCACCCCGGAGCAGCGCGAGGCGCTCGAACTGGCCGTGCGCCACCACCTCGCCGCCCGCGAGGTCGCCGCCGTCCTCGGCATGGGCCCGGACGCCGCCCGTGATCTGCTCGCCTCCGCCGCCTGCGAGGTGGAACGCACGCGTGCGGCCCTCGCCGTGGTGGAGACCGGGGCGTGTCCGAGCGTCGCGCACCTCGCCGGCGACGACCGGCTCGTGCTCGGCACGGCCCTGCGGGCCGAACTCGTCCGGCACGTCGACGACTGCCCGCGCTGCCGCCGCACCGCCGAGCGCGCCATCCCCGGCCGCTGGCCCGGCACCAGCGTCACGCCCGCCGAACTGCCCGTCCTGCCGGCTCCCCGGGCGGCCCTGCACGTCGCCATGACCCACCTCCCGCGCGCCCGGGGTGCCGTACCCCGCTTCGACCGGCGCGGCTTCCCGATGGACCCCAAGGACCACGCCGCCCGCCGGGACCGCCTGCGCGCGCGTGCCGTCACCACGACCGTCGTCGCCACCGTCGTGGCCGCACCCGTGCTGGCCCTGTGGGCCGCCTACCGGGGCACCCCGGTCGGCGAGGGCCAGGACGGCCGCTCGGCCTCCGCGCGCGAGGCGGACGACCCGTTCGGCCTGGACGGCGAGATGGCGGGCGGCGGCTACGAGAACACCGGCAACGCGAGCACCCGGCCCGGCCCCCGCTTCGGCAAGGACGGCAAGGCCGACGTCTCCGTCGAGGTCATCGGCGTCGCGGGGGCCGGCCGGGAGACCGCCCTGGAGGTCACGGCCGACAACAGCGGCGACACCACCCTCGTCACCCTCACCGCCACCGGCCCGGCCCCGGTCCGCTGGTCCGCGTCCACGGGAGCCCACTGGCTCTACCTCAGCCAGTCGTCGGGAACGCTCCGGCCCGGCGAGTCGTTGACGATCAAGGTGTACGTCGACCACCTGCGGGAGCCCGCCGGCCCCTGGCGCGCGCAGGTGGCGGTCGCCCCGGTGGGCGCCGTCGTGCACATCGAGGGCTACGGCGCCGCGCCCAGTCCCTCCGGCCCCGGCCCGGGCCCGCGTCCCGGCGGGCCGGGCGACCCGAGCCCGACCCAGCCCGACCCGACGCCCACGACCTCCGCCCCGGACCCGGACCCCACGCCGACCACCCCGCCGCCGTCGGCCGACCCGGACCCCACACCCACGCCGACGGACCCGGCCCCGACCGACCCCACGGGCTCGACGCCACCGCCGTCGGACAGCGGCGACCCGAGCCCGGCCACGTCGTAGCGGGCCTCAGGCCACCGGAGGCACGGGGTCCGCGGGATGCGGTGCCAGCAACGGCAGCTGCGAGGCCAGCCGCTCCTCGCACAGCTCGACCAGCCGGTCGTAGCCTGCCTTGCCCATCAGCTCGATCAGCTCGGGCCGGTAGGAGACGTACACGGGATCACCGGCGCCGTGCGCCGAGGTCGCCGACGTGCACCACCAGTGCAGGTCGTGGCCGCCCGGGCCCCAGCCGCGGCGGTCGTACTCACCGATCGACACCTGGAGGACGCGCGTGTCGTCGGGCCGGTCGATCCACTCGTACGTCCGCCGCACGGGCAGCTGCCAGCAGACGTCCGGCTTGGTCTCCAGCGGCTCGCGGCCCTCCTTCACGGCGAGGATGTGCAGCGAGCAGCCCATGCCGCCCTCGAAGCCGGGCCGGTTCTGGAAGATGCACGAGCCCTGGTAGGGCCGCGTCTGCCGCTCACCGTCCTCGTCCTCGGAGACCCAGCCGCCCCGCGTGCCCTCGGCATGGTGCTGCCAGATGTCCGGCGTGAGCCTGGCCACATGCTCGGCGACGCGCTTCTCGTCGTCCTCGTCGGAGAAGTGGGCACCCAACGTGCAGCACCCGTCATCCGCGCGGCCCGCCTGGATGCCCTGGCAGCCGCTGCCGAAGATGCAGTTCCAGCGAGAGGTCAGCCATGTCAGATCGCAGCGGAACACCTGCTCGTCGTCCGCCGGATCGGGAAACTCCACCCACGCGCGAGCGAAGTCGAGGCCCTTCTCGTCGGACTCCACGACGGCCGGTGATTTGTCGCGCTTCGCCTTTTTCGTCTTTGGCACGCCTCCAGGGTACGGGCCCCGCCTCGGGCCTTGTACCCCAGCCGAGGACGGCGGACGGCCCCGCGGGCAGTAGCGTTCCGTACATGAGACTCGGTGTCCTCGACGTGGGATCGAACACGGTGCATCTGCTGGTGGTGGACGCGCACCCCGGCGCGTGCCCGCTGCCCGCGCACTCGCACAAGGCGGAACTGCGCCTCGCCCAGCTCCTCGACGACGACGGCGCGATCGGCCCCCACGGCGTCGACCGGCTGGTTGCGGTCATCAAGGAGGCGCTCCAGGCCGCCGAGGACAAGGGCGTCGAGGAGGTTCTCCCGTTCGCGACCTCCGCCGTCCGGGAGGCCCGTAACGCCGATGACGTCCTCGAACGCGTGCGCGCCGAGACCGGTGTCGAGCTCCAGGTCCTCACCGGCTCCGAGGAGGCCCGGCTGACCTTCCTCGCCGCCCGCCGCTGGTTCGGCTGGTCGGCCGGGAAGCTGCTGGTCCTGGACATCGGCGGCGGCTCCCTCGAGGTCGCCTACGGCATCGACGAGGAGCCCGACGCGGCCGCCTCGCTGCCGCTGGGCGCCGGCCGCCTCACCGCCGGCTGGCTGCCCGGCGACCCGCCCGACCCGGACGACGTGCGCGCCCTGCGCCGCCACGTGCGGACCGAGATCGCCCGCACGGTCGGGGAGTTCAGCCGCCTCGGCACCCCCGACCACGTCGTGGCCACGTCGAAGACCTTCAAGCAGCTGGCCCGCATCGCCGGTGCGGCCCGCTCCGCCGAGGGTCTCTACGTGCAGCGCGAGCTCAAGCGGGAGTCCCTGGAGGGCTGGGTCCCACGCCTGGCCGCCATGACCGAGCAGGAGCGCGCCGAGCTGCCCGGCGTCTCGGAGGGCAGGGCCGGCCAGCTCCTGGCGGGCGCCCTGGTGGCCGAGGCCGCGATGGACCTCTTCGGCGTGGAGCGCGTGGAGATATGCCCCTGGGCGCTGCGCGAGGGCGTGATCCTGCGTCGCCTGGATCACATGGAGTCCCTGTAGGGGCCGGCCCGCCTATGGCAAACACCACAACGGCGAAGAGGCCCCCCACCCCACCCCGACCACACCCCGTAATCTGTCCTGCATGGCAGAGCCAGCCGTAAAGATCCCGGACGCGAAGGTCGCCCTGTCGACGGCCTCGGTCTACCCGGAGTCGACGGCCACGGCCTTCGAGATCGCCGCGCGCCTCGGCTACGACGGAGTCGAGGTCATGGTCTGGACCGACCCGGTCAGCCAGGACATCGAGGCCCTGCGCAGACTCAGCGACTACCACCGGATCCCGATCCTCGCCGTCCACGCCCCCTGCCTGCTCATCACGCAGCGCGTGTGGTCCACCGACCCGTGGACCAAGCTCCAGCGGGCGCGTGCGGCGGCCGAGAAGCTCGACGCGTCCACCGTCGTCGTCCACCCCCCGTTCCGCTGGCAGCGCCAGTACGCCCGGGACTTCGTCGCCGGTATCTGGCGCATGGCGAACGAGACGGACGTACGGTTCGCCGTCGAAAACATGTACCCCTGGCGCTACCGCGACCGCGAGATGCTCGCGTACGCCCCCGACTGGGACGTCACGAAGGACGACTACCGGCACTTCACGATCGATCTCAGCCACACCGCGACGGCCCGCTCCGACGCGCTGGACATGGTCGACCGCATGGGGGACCGTCTCGGCCACGTCCACCTCGCCGACGGCCGGGGTTCCGCCAAGGACGAGCACCTGGTGCCCGGGCGCGGCACCCAGCCCTGCGCCGAGGTGCTGGAGCGCCTCGCCCTGACCGGCTTCGACGGGCACGTGGTCATCGAGGTCAACACCCGCCGCGCGATGTCGAGCGCCGAGCGTGAGGCCGATCTGGCGGAGGCGCTGGCCTTCACCCGCCTGCATCTGGCCTCGGCGGTGAAGGTGCCGCGGCGATGAACGGCGCGACCCCGGCCGGCGGCGGGTCCGGCACCACCGCCCGCCGCCGCGGCCGCCCCCCGCGCACCGAGTCGGCGGACACCCGCGACCGCATCCTGACCGCCGCCCGCGACGAGTTCTCCGAGCGCGGCTACGAGAAGACGTCCGTCCGCGGCATCGCCAAGTCGGCCGGAGTGGACTCGGCCCTGGTGCACCACTACTTCGGCACCAAGGAGCAGGTCTTCGAGGCGGCGATCACCCAGTCCTTCGGACCCGCGCTCCAGGCCCCGAAAGCCATCGAGGAGGGCCCGCTCGACGGGGTGGGGGAGCGCCTGGCCCGCTTCTTCTTCGGCGTCTGGGAGAACCCGGCGACCCGCGCGCCCCTGCTCGCCATCGTCCGCTCCGCCCTCACCACCGACACCGCGGCCGCCGTCTTCCGGCGGATCATCGCCACCCAGGTGCTGCACCGCATCGCCGGGCAGCTGGAGCTGCCGGACGCCGAGCTGCGGGCCGAGCTCGCCGCCGCCCAGCTCGTCGGCACCGCGATCCTGCGGTACGTCCTCAAGATCGAGCCGCTGGCCTCGGCGGACCCGGAGCAGGTCATCGCGCGGCTGGCACCCGTCGTACAGGGACACCTGACCGATCCGTAAGGCCTGCGGGTGCCGTGCTCCGAGACAGCCGTCCCGCATTCCGGACAGTGCGTCCCGCCCACTGGATGACCGGCGTACGCTCGGTAGCAGTCAGAAATCTCCGAACTCTCTGACGCCGTCTCTGAAGGAGCGAGCGACGATGCCCGAGCTGAGGTCCCGCACAGTCACCCACGGCCGCAACATGGCGGGCGCCCGCGCCCTTATGCGCGCCTCCGGTGTACCGGGCGGGGACATCGGCCGCAAGCCGATCATCGCGGTCGCCAACAGCTTCACCGAGTTCGTGCCCGGCCACACGCACCTGGCGCCGGTCGGCCGGATCGTCAGCGAGGCGGTCGTCGCCGCCGGCGGCATCCCGCGCGAGTTCAACACGATCGCCGTCGACGACGGCATCGCCATGGGCCACGGCGGCATGCTCTACTCCCTGCCCTCCCGCGACCTGATCGCGGACAGCGTGGAGTACATGGTCGAGGCGCACTGCGCCGACGCCCTGATCTGCATCTCCAACTGCGACAAGATCACCCCGGGCATGCTCAACGCCGCCCTGCGGCTGAACATCCCGACGGTCTTCGTCTCCGGTGGCCCGATGGAGTCCGGCCGCGCCACCCTGGTCGACGGCACGGTCCGCACGCTCGACCTGGTCGACGCGATCTCCGACGCCGTGAACGACAAGATCTCGGACGAGGACATCCTCCGCATCGAGGAGAACGCCTGCCCGACCTGCGGCTCCTGTTCCGGCATGTTCACCGCCAACTCGATGAACTGCCTGACCGAGGCCATCGGCCTGTCCCTCCCGGGCAACGGCTCGGTCCTGGCCACGCACACGGCCCGCAAACAGCTGTACGTCAACGCGGCCAACACGGTCATGGACATCACCCGCCGCTACTACGAGCAGGACGACGAGACGGTCCTGCCCCGCAGCGTGGCCTCCTTCGCGGCGTTCGAGAACGCCATGGCGCTCGACATCGCCATGGGCGGCTCGACCAACACGATCCTGCACCTGCTGGCCGCCGCCCAGGAGGCGGGCGTCCCCTTCGGCCTCGACGAGATCAACGCGGTCTCGCGCCGCGTGCCGTGCCTGGCCAAGGTCGCCCCGAACGTCGCCAAGGACCGCACGTACTACATGGAGGACGTGCACCGCGCCGGCGGGATCCCCGCCCTGCTCGGCGAGCTGCACCGCGCGGGCCTGCTCAACGAGGACGTGCACTCCGTGCACAGCCCGTCCCTCGCCGACTGGCTGAAGACCTGGGACGTGCGCGGCGGCTCCCCGTCCGCCGAGGCCGTCGAGCTGTGGCACGCGGCCCCCGGCTGCGTCCGCTCCGCCGAGGCCTTCTCCCAGTCCGAGCGCTGGGAGGCGCTGGACGAGGACGCCGAGGGCGGCTGCATCCGCTCCGCCGAGCACGCCTACTCCAAGGACGGCGGCCTCGCCGTCCTCAAGGGCAACCTGGCCGTGGACGGCTGCGTCGTGAAGACGGCCGGCGTCGACGAGTCCATCTGGACCTTCGAGGGCCCGGCGGTCGTCTGCGAGTCGCAGGAGGAGGCCGTCCAGAAGATCCTCACCCAGCAGGTCAAGGACGGCGACGTCGTCGTCATCCGCTACGAGGGCCCCAAGGGCGGCCCCGGCATGCAGGAGATGCTCTACCCGACCTCGTACCTCAAGGGCCGCGGCCTCGGGAAGACCTGCGCGCTCGTCACGGACGGCCGCTTCTCCGGCGGCACCTCCGGCCTGTCCATCGGCCACGCCTCGCCCGAGGCGGCAGCGGGCGGCACCATCGCCCTGGTCGAGGACGGCGACCGGGTCCGCATCGACATCCCGAACCGCTCCATCGAGCTGCTGGTGGACGACGCCGAGCTGGCCCGCCGCGACCAGGCGCTGAACGGCGTGTACGCCCCGAAGAACCGCGAACGCAAGGTCTCGGCGGCGCTGCGCGCCTACGCGGCGATGGCGACCAGCGCGGACAAGGGCGCGGTGCGGGACGTGTCGAAGCTGGGCTGATCCCCGTCTCACGCCGAGGGCCGTCTCCCGCCGGGAGGCGGCCCTCGCGTATGACCACCGGCTACCAGGCCGCCGGATCGCGCCCGTTCACGGCGAAGACGCTCCCGTCCGGCGCACTGCCGTAGACCCGGTCGCCCACGACCAGGGGCTCGGGAAGGGACGCCGGCACCCGGTCGGAGCGCTCACCCAGCCGGACCGGTGTCTGCCCGACGAGCCTGCCCCGCCGGGCGTCGACGGCGAGCATGCGCCCGTCGGGCGCGCTCACGTACACGTGCCGGCCGTCCGCCGCCGGCCTGGACGCCCGCACGACCCCCGTCTCCAGGGTCCACACCTGCTCACGCGCCCGGAGGTCCACGGCCGTCAACGCCCCGCCGCTCGCCATGAGATGGACGACGTCCCCGCGCACGCCGCCCTGTGCCTGTGCCAGGGGGACACGCAACGGCACCCGCACGCTCCTGCGGCTGCGGGGGTCGTAGCGCACGACGGCCCGCGCCTCATCACGCGCCGGGTCGACGGCCACCGCCACGAGCGACCCGCCCGCCGTCCCGACGGCCTCCAGGGCGCCGTCCAGCCCCGCCTGCCACCGCACCGCACCCGTCCGCGGATCCACCGCCGTCACCCGCGTCCGGCTTCCGTCACCGGACACGCTCACCGCGTACGCCAGCCGGTCGCCGGGGAACGAGAGGAAGTACGGCACGTCCTGTCCCGGCACCCGGTGCCTCCATCGCACCCGTCCCGAGGCGGCCTCCACCCCGCTGACCGTGCCGTCGGATCCGGTGAGCAGCACCATGCCCCCCACGGCCCGCAGCCCGCCGTACGCCGGCAGCTCCTGCCGGGACACCCTGCCCGACGCCAGGTCGACGGCCGTGAGTTCCCGCCCCTGACCGAGTCCGCCCAGCACCTCGCCGTCCGCCACGACCGGGGGCCCCGCCGGCGGCCCGCTCGCTGCGGTGCCCTTCAGCGCCCGCCGCCACAGCAGCCGCCCGTCCACGGCGTCCCGCGCGAACACCAGCCCTTCCTGCGCGCACACCACGGCGTCCGCCGCGTACGAGCACTGCGGCGTGCTCCGGCCGTCGAGCGGCTTCGCCTCCCACCCGGAGAACGCGGCGGCCGTGGTCCGCGGCGAGGCGACCTCCCGCGCCGGCTCCGCACCCCCGGGCAGACCTACCACCGCCAGTACCCCGGCGACCGCCAGTCCCAGGGTCCCGGCCACCACGGCCCCGCGTTTCCGCAGCCGACCGGACCCTTCACGCACCGGCGTCCCGGCAGCCGGCGCCTCGGGGGTGGGCTCCGCCGGCCCCTCCTCGGCGCGCTCCGGGGGTATGAAGACCTGCGTGTCGTACGAGGCCGCGACCGACCGCAGCTCCCGCATCAACTCGTCGGGCGTCGGCCGGTCCTCGGGCTCCTTGGCGAGACACCGCGCCACGAGCGGCGCGAGGTTCTCCGGCACTCCGGTCAGGTCCGGCTCGTCGTGGACGACCTGGTAGGCGACGACGTACGGGCTGTCCGAGTCGAACGGCCCCCGGCCGGTGGCGGCGTGCACCATCACCGACCCGAGCGCGAAGACGTCGGCGGCGGGTCCCACCTCGCGGGGGCGCCGGAACTGCTCCGGCGCCATGAACGGCGGCGTTCCGATCAACTTGCCCGTCTCGGTGCGCAGTTCGCTGTCCTTCGGCCGGGAGATCCCGAAGTCGATGACCTTGGGCCCGTCCTCGGCGAGGAGCACGTTGCTGGGCTTGAGATCCCGGTGCACCACGCCGACCCGGTGGATGTCGCGCAGCGCCTCGGCCAGTCCGGCCATCAGACGGCGCACCTCGGCGGGGCTCATGGGCCCGTTCCGCTTCACATGGTCGGACAGGGTCGGTCCGGGGATGAACAGGGTGGCCATCCAGGGCCGTTCGGCTTCCGAGTCGGCATCGACGACGGACGCGGTGAAGGCACCGCTGACCTTCCGCGCGGCCGCCACCTCCTGCCGGAACCGCCCCCTGAACTCGGGATCCCTGGCGAACTGGGCGTGCACGACCTTCACCGCGAGCTTCATCCCCGAGGTGCTCCGCGCGAGGTGCACGACGCCCATGCCCCCGGATCCGAGCGTCGTCTCCAGCCGGTAGTGGCCGGCGTATTCGGGAAGTTCCGCTTCCGCGCCCGCCCCGGTGCTGCTCTGCGGCGCCATGGAACCACCCCCGTGCTGTTCGTCCGCGCGCGCGACGCACGGAGCCTAGTCGATGAGCCGTTCGTGACAGAGGCGGCTTGCTAGTCTCCGCGTGCGAGTCGCGCACAGGTGTTTCATGGCGCGATTCAGGGGAATCAACGGGGCCCCATGCCGGTCATGGGGTTGCAACGGGGGAGGTTTTTCATGTCTGTCGACCGCGTCGAAGAGACAGTGGGCGGCCAGGTGACGGAAGCGGTCACGGCCGAGGCCGGGACCGCGGCCGTGCGCTACTACTCGGTCGCGCCGGGCGTCCGTGTCAACGTCCGCAGCGGCCCCGGCACCAACTACACGGTCGTCCGCGTCCTGTCCGAGGGGGCGAAGGTCCCGATCCACTGCCAGTCGCCGGGCACCACGGTGACGGGCCCGTACGGCACGACGAACATCTGGGACAACATCGACAGCGGCCAGTACGTCTCGGACGCCTACGTGCGGACGGGCAGCGACGGCTACATCCGCCCGCGCTGCGGCTGAGCCGCCCGGAGCCCGCAGTCACCCCGGGGCCATAATCGACGCGTGAGCGACGACACCCGCACCCAGGCAGCCTCTGCGGGCTCCCCCGGCCCCCGCCCCGAGCCGATCCGCTTCTTCGGCACCACCTGGGTCGAGCACGACAGCGGCTACGCGGCCCGCCGCACGGCCGTGGCCGTGGGCTCACTCGCGGCGGCCGCCGCCTCCTGCCTCGTCCTCCGCCTCGCCTACCAGGGCCTCCAGATCGCCGCGATCGGTGGCTTCGTCACGCTCCTCATGGTCGTGATGTTCGCGATCTGCAGCGCGATGGCCTTCCGTCACACCTGGGACGGCTTCACCCGCCGCCCCGACCCGGACCGCCAGGCGTCCCTGCGCGGCCTCCTGACCATCGGCTTCGTCGGCTCGCTCCTTGCCTACTTCTTCCGCTCCCTCACCGAGGCCCCCGGTGAGAGGCTCCACCGCGAGGAGTACGAAGAGGCCCGAAGGCAGTACGAGAAGCGCACGACCCGCCGCTCGGGCAACCCGAAGAACCGCCGCCGCGGGTAGCCGCCACCGGCGGAGCCCTGCCGCCTACCGCTCCGCCACGATGCGCTCCACCGCCGCCGCCACCAGTTCTTCGCGCTCCGCCTCGGTGAAGACGTCCGGCAGGGTGAGCTGCTCGACGATCAGCCAGTTCAGCGTGAGCATGAGCAGCTTGACGGCCATGGCGTCGCCGGGCAGGCCGGAGGCCTCGTGGTACGCGACGTTGGCGTCGACGTCCGCGCGAACCCGCTCGGTGAGGACCGTGCGCAGCTCGGGACGGCGTGTGGCCTCCAGGCGCAGTTCGAGCAGGGCGAGGTAGCCGGTGCGGAACGCGGCGACGCGGCCGACGAGCTCCCTCATCAGCACCACGTAGGTCTCCCGGTCGCGGCCGGCGTCCCGCTGCCGGGCGATCGTCGCGTCGTCGGGCTGGAGCCGCTCGTAGACCCGGGCGCCGGCCTGGGTGAGGAGGTCGTCCCGGTTGGCGAAGTAGTTGGACGCGGTCCCCGCCGGTACGGCGGCCTCGGCGTCCACCGCCCGGAACGTCAGACCCCGCGCACCCTCCCTGGCCAGTACTTCGATCGCCGCGTCGACGAGCGCGGCACGCCGCTGGTCGTTCCGTCGCACCATTGACACCACTCCAGTTGTAGTACTACGTTCAAACCACTGCAAGGAGAGTACTACGAATGGAGTTATGAGAGAGATGCGAAAGCTCGTGTACTACATCGCCGTCACGCTCGACGGCCGCATCGCCGGCCCCGACGGCGAATACGACTTCTTCCCCTCCGGCGACGAACGGCAGAGCGCCGCCTACAGCGCCTGGGCCAACTCCCTGTACCCCGAGACGGTCCCGACCGCCTACCGCGCCGCCGCCGGCCTCGCCGACACCCCCAACCGGTACTTCGACACCGTCGTCATGGGCCTCGGCACCTACCGCGCCCCCTTCGAACAAGGGGTCACCAGCCCTTACGCGCACCTGCGCCAGTACGTGGTGTCCAGCACGCTCCGGCCCGACGCCGACCCCGCCGTCACCGTCGTCCCGGGCGACCCCCTCGGCCTGGTCCGCGCACTGAAGAAGGATGAGGACACCGCCCTGAACGTATGGCTCTGCGGCGGCGGCAAGCTCGCAGGCGCCCTCCTGCCCGAGATCGACGAACTGATCGTCAAGCACTACCCGGTGGTCGCCGGTGCCGGAGTACCGGCTTTCGACGGCGCCTTCGACCCCACCGTCTTCGAGGTCGCCGAGCGCACCGCCTTCCCCAGCGGCGTCACCCTCACCCGCCTCACCCGCCGCCAAGAGTATTGATCACGAGCTCTCGACTCCCGAACGGCCCGACCACCCACCCCACTTCGGCATCCGCTCGGGCAGCAGAGCCTTGCCGAAAGAGATCCGCCCGGCCCCCCCCCGCCGATCTCACCGAAATCTCACCGCACTCCACCCCGCCCCCGGCCACCATGGCCGTATGACCGCATCGCCCTCCGCCCACCACCCCGCCGGAGCCGACCCGACCCCCGACCCCCCTGCCAAGACCCCCGAGCCCACCCGAAGCGCCCGAGCCCACTCCTTCAACGCCGCCGCGGCCCAGTACGCCGCCAACCGCCCCTCCTACCCCCCGGCCCTCTTCGACGCGATCGAGGACCTGACCGGACGCCCCCTCGCCGGCGCCCGCGTCGCGGACATCGGCGCCGGCACCGGCATCGCCACCGCCCTCCTGCACGCACGCGGCGCGGACGTCGTCGCCGTGGAACCCGGTGACGGCATGGCGGCCCAGTTCCGCCGCTGTCTGCCCGCGATCCCGGTCGTCCGCGGCACGGGCGACGACCTCCCCCTCTCCGACGCCTCCGTCGACCTCGTCACCTACGCCCAGGCCTGGCACTGGACCGACCCCGCCCGCGCGGTCCCGGAAGCCCTGCGCGTCCTGCGCCCCGGCGGGGCCCTGGCCCTGTGGTGGAACACCGACGCCCTCGACGTCCCCTGGATCGCCGAAGCCGCCGTCCGCATGAGCCGTCACTTCGGCATCGACGTCTCCGCCGAGAAGCGCAACGTCGACTACGGCACCGCCGACCCCAGCGGCCGCCTCGACTTCACCCGCCGCACGGTCCGCTGGAGCCGCCGCGTCCCGGTCGACACCCACCTCGCCAACATCGGCAGCCACTCGGTCTTCCTGGTCGGCGGTGCGGATCGCACCGCGTCGTTCCTGGCCGAAGAGCGCGAGCACCTCCTCCGGGCCTTCCCGGGCGGCGTCGTGGAGGAGGTCTACGAGGTCGTCCTCCTCCTCGCCGGGACCCCGGCCTGACGCGCACCCGCCCCAAGGCCCCCCGGCCGCTTGACGAGCCCGACCCCCGGGAGCATTATTCATCGCATGATGAATAATGCTCCCGGGGGCTCACCACACCCGGGCCCCACCCCCGACCGCACGCCGACACCGGACACCCCAGCCGTCCACGCCGAGAACCTCACCGTCACCCGCGGGACCCGCACCGTGCTGCGCGACCTCGGCTTCACCGTCCCCCGGGGCCAGATCACCGGCCTCCTCGGCCCCTCCGGCTGCGGCAAGTCGACCCTCATGCGCGCCCTCGTCGGCACCCAGGCCAAGGTCGCCGGCACCCTCGACGTCCTCGGCCACCCCGCCGGCCACCCCACCCTGCGCACCCGCATCGGCTACGTCACCCAGGCCCCGTCCGTCTACGACGACCTGACCGTCCGCCAGAACCTCGACTACTTCGCCGCGATCCTCCACCCCGGCCGCCCGGCCGCCGACCGCCGTGAAGCCGACGTCACCCGCGCCATAGCCGACGTCGACCTCACCACCCACGCAGACGCCCTCGCCGGCAACCTCTCCGGCGGCCAGCGCAACCGCGTCTCCCTGGCCGTCGCCCTCCTCGGCGCCCCCGAACTCCTGGTCCTCGACGAACCGACCGTCGGACTCGACCCCGTGCTGCGCCGCGACCTGTGGAACCTCTTCCACGACCTCGCGACCGACCGCGGCGCCACCCTCCTCGTCTCCTCCCACGTCATGGACGAGGCCGAGCGCTGCCACCGCCTCCTCCTCATGCGCGACGGCACGCTCCTCGCCGACGACACCCCCGACGCCCTGCGCACCCGCACCGGCGCCGCCACCGTCGAGGAGGCCTTCCTGCACCTGGTGGACGAGGCGAAAGCAGCAGCCCGCACGAAGGAGACGACCCGATGACCACCACCCCGGCCGGGACGGCCACCCCACCGAGGGCCCTGAGCGCCTCCCGCACCACCGCCACCGCCGCCCGGGTCCTCCGCCAGCTCACCCACGACCCCCGCACCATCGCGCTGCTGGTCCTCATCCCCTGCGTGATGCTGTTCCTGCTGCGCTACGTCTTCGACGGCAGCCCCCGCACCTTCGACAGCATCGGCGCGTCCCTCCTCGGGATCTTCCCCCTGATCACGATGTTCCTGGTGACGTCCATCGCCACCCTGCGCGAACGCACCTCCGGCACCCTCGAACGCCTCCTCGCCATGCCCCTCGGCAAGGGCGACCTCATCGCCGGCTACGCCCTCGCCTTCGGCACCCTCGCGATCATCCAGTCCGCCCTGGCCACGGGCCTCGCCGTCTGGTTCCTCGGCCTCGACGTCACCGGCAGCCCCTGGCTCCTCCTCCTGGTGGCCCTCCTCGACGCCCTCCTCGGCACGGCCCTCGGCCTCTTCGTCTCGGCCTTCGCCGCCTCCGAATTCCAGGCGGTCCAGTTCATGCCGGCGGTGATCTTCCCCCAGCTCCTCCTGTGCGGCCTGTTCACCCCGCGCGACGCCATGCACCCCGCCCTGGAGGCCGTCTCGGACGTCCTCCCCATGTCCTACGCCGTCGACGGGATGAACGAGGTCCTGCACCACACGGACATGACGGCCACGTTCGTCCGGGACGTCCTCATCGTCGCGGGCTGCGCACTCCTCGTCCTGACCCTGGGCGCGGCCACCCTCAGGCGCCGGACGGCATAGCCACCCCGGCGCGCGACATCCCGCCCAGCGGACACCCGAGCCGCCCACTGCCCCCCGGTGCGAGGATGGATTCCGGACGACGCACCCTTCGGAGGCATCCCGCGCCATGACCCAGAAAGTCGCAGTCCTCGGCACCGGCAAGATCGGCGAAGCCCTGCTCAGCGGAGTGATCCGCGCCGGCTGGACCCCGTCCGACCTCCTGGTCACCGCCCGCCGCCAGGAACGAGCCGAAGAGCTCCGCACCCGTTACGGCGTCACCCCGGTCACCAACGCCGAAGCCGCCAAGACCGCCGACACCCTGATCCTCACGGTGAAACCGCAGGACATGGGCACCCTCCTCGACGAGCTCGCCCCCCACGTCCCCGCCGACCGCCTGGTCATCAGCGGCGCCGCCGGCATCCCCACGGCCTACTTCGAGGAGCGCCTCGCCCCCGGCACCCCGGTCGTCCGCGTCATGACGAACACCCCGGCCCTGGTCGACGAGGCCATGTCCGTCATCTCCGCCGGCACCCACGCCACCGCCGACCACCTCGCCCACGCCGAGGAGATCTTCGGCGCCGTCGGCAAGACACTCCGCGTCCCCGAGTCCCAGCAGGACGCCTGCACCGCCCTCTCCGGCTCCGGCCCGGCCTACTTCTTCTACCTGGTCGAAGCCATGACCGACGCCGGCATCCTCCTCGGCCTGCCCCGCGACAAGGCCCACGACCTGATCGTCCAGTCCGCCATCGGCGCCGCGACGATGCTCCGCGACAGCGGCGAACACCCCGTCAAGCTCCGCGAGAACGTCACGTCCCCCGCCGGCACGACGATCAACGCCATCCGCGAACTGGAGAACCACGGCGTACGGGCCGCCCTCATCGCCGCCCTCGAAGCCGCCCGCGACCGCAGCCGCGCCCTGGCCTCCGGCAACAACAGCTGACCACGGGGGGCGGGCCCGGCACCCGCCCCCACGGCCACGTCACACCCCGGCCCCGGCCGGCTCCCTCTCCGCCACGGCCGGCAGCAAGCCGATCGCCCGATACGCGGCATCCACCGTCGGCCGGGCCATCCCCCGGGCCCGCTCGGCCCCGTCCCGCAGCACCCCCTCCACATACGCGGGATCCGTACACAACTCCTTGTGCCTCTCCTGCAAGGGCCGGAGCACCTCGACCACCGCCTCCGCGGTGTCCTTCTTCAGGTCCCCGTACGAGGTGTACGCACCACTCAGCAGCTCGGGCTCCCCACCCGTGCACGCCGCGAGGATCTCCAGCAGGTTGGCGAGCCCCGGCCGGGCCTCCCGGTCGTACACGACCTCCCGCCCGCTGTCGGTCACGGCACGCATGACCTTCTTGCACACCACGTCCGGCTCGTCCAGCAGATAGACGATCCCCGGCCCCACGTCGTCGCTCTTGCCCATCTTCGACGCCGGCTCCTGAAGATTCATCACCCGGGCCGCGACCCCCGGCCGCGTCGCCCGCGGCACCACAAATGTGTGCCCGTACCGCTGGTTGAACCGCACGGCGAGATCCCGCGCCAGCTCCACGTGCTGCCGCTGATCGTCTCCCACCGGCACCTCACCGGCCCCGTACGCAAGGATGTCCGCCGCCATCAGCACGGGATACGTCAGCAGCGACAGCCGCACACTCCCGCCCCGCCGCTGCTCCCGCGCGGCCTTCTCCTTGTACTGGATCATCCGCCGCATCTCACCGTCGGTGGCCACGCACTCCAGCACGTACGACAGCCGGGCGTGCTCGTCCACATGGCTCTGCACGAACACCGTGCAGAGCTCCGGATCCAGCCCGGCCGCCAGCAGCAGCGTCGCCGACTGCCGGCTCAGCCTGCGCACCCGCGCGGGATCGTGGTCGACGGTCAGGGCGTGCAGATCGACGACGCAGAACAGGGCGTCGGCCTCGTGCTGGTCGACCGCGGCCCACCGCCGCATGGCCCCCAGGTAGTTCCCCAGCGTCAGATGCCCCGTCGGCTTGATCCCACTGAAGACCCGTGTCATCTCTCCTCCACCTCCTGGTAGGGACCGCCGCCCCGGGCGGCCGCCCCTCCGTGGTGCCGGAGGAGGAAACAAAAACGGCCGCCGAAGCGGCGGCCGCTGAGTGCATACGTGAGAGCGGCCGCCGTCAGGCGGCCCACCACAGTCGGGTGCACGTACGCGTCGTCATACGGCCCAGAGTACGCCGCCGGAGTGCGGCCCGCCCCCGAGTTGACACGCCCTACCCCCATCCGTAGTGTTCTCCGAGTTGCCCGACGTGAGCGCCGACCCCGGTCGGTCCCCGGGCAGCCAATCCGCAAGTACTCACCACTATTCGACGCGCAGCACGTCTGTCGTCGCTTCATTGGCATGTGTATTTACGGAATGAGGAATCCACGTTCGAAAGGACGAGGCCCCCGATTCGCTCGGGAGCCGGGGAATCCGCTAAAGTCTCACTCGTCGGAACGGCCCAACAGCCGCGAAGACAAACCCCGCTGACCGGGGATCAGGCCCGAAAGGATCTGATAGAGTCGGAACCGCCGGAAAGGGAAACGCGGAAGCGGGAACCTGGAAAGCACCGAGGAAATCGGGTCGGAAAGATCTGATAGAGTCGGAAACGCAAGACCGAAGGGAAGCGCCCGGAGGAAAGCCCGAGAGGGTGAGTACAAAGGAAGCGACCGTTCCTTGAGAACTCAACAGCGTGCCAAAAGTCAACGCCAGATATGTTGATACCCCGTCCATCGGACTACCGATGGTCGAGGTTCCTTTGAAATAACACAG
>NZ_JBEZWN010000035.1:0-83945 GCF_040637495.1 Streptomyces sp. NPDC029044 | reverse complement strand
GCAGCACCTTCGGGTCGCCGGCGAGGGCGCGGGCGATGCCGACACGCTGCTTCTGACCGCCGGAGAGCTGCGCGGGGTAGGACTTCGCCTTGTCGCCGGACGGCATGTCCGGCCCGCCCCACGGGCCGCTTACGGGCGGAACCGCAGGATCTGCGGGTCGTGGTCGCTGATCTGGTCGTGGAACTCCGCGTTGACGTGCACGCTGTCGTACTCGAAGTCGCAGTCGCGGCGGATCGACGGGCTGATCAGGATCTGGTCGAGGACCTGGCTGTTGCCCTGGTAGACGTACGAGTAACGCTCGTTCCTGGGCAGCGACTTGATCGCCGACCACAGTTCGCCGCGGCCTTCCAGGAGCTTCGCGGTCTGCGAGAACTCGAAGTCGTTGATGTCGCCCAGCGTGACGACGTCCGCGTTCTTCTGGGTGTCGAGGATGTCCTTGACGAAGGCGTTCACCAGGGTGGCCTGCCGGTGGCGCTGCGTCTCGGAGCTGCGCGACGGCGGCTGGTACTGGGCGGTCAGACCCTGGTCGCCGCCCTTGGAGTTGAAGTGGTTGGCGATCACGAAGACCGAGCGTCCGCGGAAGACGAACTCGCCGGCCAGCGGCTTGCGGCTGTTCTTCCAGGCCTCGTCGGCGGGGGCGATACGGCCCGGGCTGAGCGTCAGGTGCGCCTTGCCGCGGATCTTCGTCACGCCGGTGGCCGTCGTGGCGTCGCCGCCCGCGCGGTCCGCGAAGGAGACCCGCTCCGGGTTGAACAGGAACGCCTGGCGGATGTTGCCGCCCGGCTCGCCCCCGTCGCTGCCGTCGGCCGGGTCGATCGAGCGCCAGTCGTACTTCGGGCCGCCGGCCGCGACGATCGCGTCGATCAGCTTGGTCAGGGTCTGGTCGGCGGCGACCGTGCCGTCGTTCTTCGCGCCGTTGTTGTCCTGGATCTCCTCCAGGGACACGATGTCGGGCGACTTCAGGTTGTTCACGATCGCGGCGGCGTGGGCGGCGAACGTGCCGTCGGCCGGGTCGAGGTTCTCGACGTTGTAGGTGGCGACCGCGAGTTCGGAGGAGCGCTGCTTGCGGGTCGTCTCCCGCTCCAGGCCCGCGCTCTTCAGCGTGCCCAGCTCGCTCGCGACCAGGGTGTAGCCGCCGAACTGGTTGTAGTCCAGGGGACCCGTGGTGGTGCCCGTGAGGGTGTCGCCCACGTTCGCCTTCGGGAAGTCCGCCGTGGGGCCGAGGGACTGGATCTGGAGGCGGCCGGTGTTCTGGTCGTCGTAGGAGCCGTAGACCGTGCCGCCGTGACGGTTGCGGTTCTCGTGCGGCTTCACCGTCACCCACAGCTCGGTGTACGGGTCGGTGGCGCCGACGACACGGGTGTCGGTGACGCGGACGGACATGCCCTCCAGCGCCTCGTAGTGGTCCAGGGCGTACTTCGAGGGCTTCAGGGGGAGCGCGTTGACCGAGCCGCCCGCGGCCGGGTCGCCGGGCGGCGCGTAGGCGGCGGGGACCGAGCGGGAGGTGATCGACGTGGCGGCGGGGAGCGCGTTGCCGCTGGAGACGACCGTGGTCGTCGGCTTGGTGATCTCCGTCACCGACTGGTTGCCGGAGGTCGCTCCGCCGGGGACGTACTCCGTGACGGTGCCGCTGACCGTGACGGCGTCACCGACGGCGACCCCCTTCGGTGCGGAGCTCGTGAAGACGAAGACGCCCTCGCTGGTCGCCGGGTCGGCGTCCGCGTCCGGGTCCTGGATCCAGAAGCCGCGGGACGAGCCGTAGGTCCGGATGCCGGTGACGATTCCGGCCACGTCCGTGACCTGCCGGCCCGCGTACGGGGATATCCGGGTGCTGCCCTGGATGTCGTGGATGCGCACCGACTCCGCGTGCGCGGGGCTGGTGAGGACGATCGTGGATGCCGCGGAGCACGCGGCGGCGACGGTGAGCGCGGCGAGACGCGCGGACGACTTGCTCGGCAACGGGATTCCCTCCGGGGACGTGACAGGGCGCCGGGACGAGGGCGGAAAGGGCGGGATGGCTGACTGCCGCTATCTGTGGGGCGGAATGCGGTGACGCGCGTAGCGCGCGGCAGACGGATGGACCTGGTGGGGCCGGCCCGGTGAACAAGTGTCCGCCGACTTCTACGCGCGTCAATCTCCAGCCTGTTCATGTCACTTGTCAAGGTTTCGGCCATGTACGGCAGCCGACGGGGAGATGAAGTGGGCGGCATGGGTGGAAATCCGTCTAGGCTGAGCGGTTGAGTCACCTGAGGCGCGCTAGGAGAAACAGCCGATGTCAGACAGCTCCCCCCTGCCGCCGGTGCGGCTGCACACCGAAGCGGAGCTGGCGCGCGACGCGCTGTCCACACCGTTGCTGTCCCGGGCCGCCCGGCTCGCCCGCTGGGCCGGGCCGGACACCCGCGTCGACGCCGGGGGAGGGCTCGTCGACGAACAGCTGCCCGCGGCCGCCGAGGCACTCGGGCTGAGCGGGGACGACGCCGCCGCCGACGCGAGCGAGGCGTGGCGGGTCGCCGTGGACGCCGGGCTCGTCGAGGTCGTCGACGAGGACGAGGGCACCGTGACGGCCGGTGAGGACCTGGCCCTGCTCACCGGCGGCTCGCCGCAGGACGTGCTCGCCGTGTGGCTCTCCGCCGTGGAGACCGTCCTCGCCGACGCGAGCGTGCCCGACCTGGACGGGCTGGTGGACGAGGAGGGCGAGGTCGACCTCTCCGCCCTCGACTGGGACCCCGAGGGCGAGGCCGAGTTCCTCGACGGCGTCCTCGGCAACCTCTACCTGCTGACCGCCGGCGAGGACGCGCCCGGCGCTCCGGTGCCGCTGCCGGCGCTGGCCGCCTCGGTGATCGTGCCCAGCGACATGGGCGAGCCCACCAACGACGTCCTGGAGCAGGTCTCCGACGCGATGATGCGGCTGGACGACCAGTTCCGGATGCTGGAGCCGGTGGGATTCGTCGCGTACCAGCCCGTCGACGAGGCGCTCATGGCCGATGCCGACGAGGAGCCCGCCGCACCCGTCGACGACACCGACGTCTCCCGCTACGGCATGGTCCGGCTCACCCCGCTCGGGCTCTACGGCATGCGCGCACGGCTGATGGAGGCGGGCTACGCGGCGCCGGCCGTCGGCGACCTCGCGGACAAGGGAGCCGACGCACTGCTCGACGGCACGGCTCAGTTCCCGCCGGGCGCGGCGCAGGCGGAGACCGAGCAGTGGCTCCAGCGGCGCGAATCGCTCGCGGCGGCCCGGGAGTTGCTCGCGGCGGCCCGGGGCTCGGATGCCGGGGCGCCGCTGCGGCGGCTGCGGTGCCAGCAGGCCCTGTCGCTGGTCGGCACCTCGGCCGAACCCGCCCTGCGGGAGGTGCTCGACGACCCCGAGCTGGGTGGGCTCGCCCGCGTCTGGCTGACCGAGCACGGTGCGGTGGACGTGCCCGCGCCGTCCGAGGCGATGGTGTACTGGCTGACCATCGACACGGTGGCCGCGCAGCTCGCGGCCGAGGGGAACTCCGAGGAGCTGCGGGCGCTGGTCGAGGGACTCGCGCGGCAGCACGGTGGCTTCTTCGACGCCGTGTGGCGGGTCGAACACCCGGCCACGGCCGATGTGCTGGAGGCGATGGGGCGGTTGCATCCCGACAAGAAGGTGGCGAAGGAAGCGCGGAAGGCGGCGTTCAAGGCGCGATCCCAACAGGGGGGTTGATCCCGGTTCGCGGGCGCGGCGCCGTCTCGGCTTGTCGCGCAGTTCCCCGCGCCCCCAGGGTGTTGTTCAACCGGCGTTCAAGGATGAGCGGGACGGTGTTGCCGCACGAGGTCCGCCACCTCCCACGGCATCCTCACCGTCACAGGAGACACCATGTCGCTCACCCGCAGGGACTTCGCCAGAACCTCCGCGATCACCGGTGCCGGGGTCGCGCTGGCGGGCAGTGTCGGCGCCCTCGCCACCGCACCGAACGCCCTCGCGTCCACGGACACCGACAGCGCGGGCGACGAGGCGGCGGACGCCCGGCACGGGGTCGGCTACGGCCCGCTGGTCCCCGACCCCCAGGGCATCCTCGCCCTGCCCGCCGGCTTCACGTACCGGATCATCACCCACAGCGGCAGGACGAAGCTGGAGTCCGGCGAGCCCACGCCCTCCAACCACGACGGCACCGCCGCCTTCGACGGCCCCCGCGGCACCACGCTGCTCGTCAACAACCACGAGCTGAAGGGCCCGCGCGCCAACTGGAAGTACCCGGTCCCGCTCACCGAGGGCCTCGTCTACGACCCGGCCGCGGCCGGCGGCTGCACGGTCGTGGAGGTGCGCCCCGACGGACGGGTCGCGGAGTGGGTGGGCATCGCCGGCACCTCCACCAACTGCGCCGGCGGCAGTACGCCCTGGGGCACCTGGCTGACCTGCGAGGAGAACTCCGACAAGGCCGGCGTGAACGGCATGACCGAGGACCACGGCTACGTCTTCGAGGTCGACCCCTGCGACCGGCGCGCCAACCGTGCCCCCAAGCCGCTGAAGTTCTTCGGCCGCTACGACCACGAGGCCGTCGTCATCGACCCCCGGCGTGGCCACGCCTACCTCACCGAGGACGCCTCCGGCCCCAACGGCCTCTTCTTCCGCTGGACCCCGCCCCAGGGCTTCGCGTACGGCCCCGGGAAGTTCCGCGAGCTCGCCGACGACGCCGGTGTCCTCCAGGCCCCCAAGTGCTTCGACTCCGGCGGCACGTTCGTCGACGACCTGTCCCGCGCCACGAAGACCGGCACCGTCTACGGCGTCGACTGGGTGGACGTCCCCGACCGCGACGCCCGCACCACCCCCGTGCGCAAGCAGTTCTCCGACGGCGAGGTCACCCGGGCCCGCAAGCTGGAGGGCATGTGGTGGGGCGACGGCGGCGCCTACATCGTCTCCTCCTACGCCCGTGACGAGAGCCCCGTCCGGCACGACGGCCAGGTCTGGTTCTACGACCCCAAGCGGCGCACGCTGACGCTCAAGGTGCTGCTCGGGGTGAACCCCGACCCGTCGAAGGACGGCGCGTTCGACGGCCCCGACAACATCACCGTCTCCCCGTACGGCGGCATCGTGCTGGCCGAGGACGGCGAGGGCGTCTCGCACCTCTTCGGCGCCACCGAGAGGGGCCGCACGTACCCGATCGCCCGGAACGACCTGAACATCGGCACCGAGGAGGAGCCGGAGTACAGCGAGTTCGCCGGGGTCACCTTCTCACCCGACGGCAGGACCCTCTACGCCAACATCCAGGACCCGGGAATCCTGCTCGCGATCACCGGTCCCTGGAAGCGCCAGAGCCGGTAAGGGACAAGTCCCTCATACGAGTGGCTAGTGATCGGTTTTCCAAGCTCGCCCCTGCATCCGAATAGTGCCTGTCCTTGCACTGGTTGTCGCTCGATGCGGGGTGGGCTTTGGAAGCGGTCTGGCACGGCGGGCTTGTGGAGGGCTCACGCGTGTGGCTGCCCGACGGATCGGTGCGCGCGATCGAGGACGTGGTCGCCAAGCGCCTCCCAGTCCTTTCCTTCAGCAAGCAGTGGGACACCAGGCCGGTTCGGTACGGAGCGAATCAAGGCCCGCGAGATCATTCAGTCGGTGAACTCGTTGCCCGGGTACCGGACACTACTTTCGGTGGCAGGTCGCAAGAGGTGATGAGGATCGGATTCGCCTCTGGTCGCGTCGTCGAAGCAGCGTCCAGCCAGCAGTGGGTGACGCAACGGCGGACGGGACGGCAGGCGTGGCAGTGGAAGCGTAGCGCTGATCTGGTACAAGGCGTCCAGGCTGCAGAGGCTGAGTCAACTGTCGGGCACGTCGCCCCGGCACGCAGTGAGATGCATGGCTATGACGAGTCCGTGGCTCTGGATCGCGTCAAGAGCCTTTCCTCAGCCGGCGTCCGTGCCGTTTACGGCGTCGCTGTGAGCCCTTCCGGCCTGTTCGTGGTCAATGGCCTGGTCACGGGAGCAGGCGATACGACCTGCGCAGCGGTGGCAGATCGCGCACTGTCTAAGGGAGTGCAGTAGCCGGGGCGACCGGCCGCATCGGTCCGCGACCAAGTGACCAACGCAGGCCGTGGTCACCGCCTTGTCGGCGAAGAAGCTGACATCTAACATTTCAGTCCATGGAAGCCATCCGGCCCGTGCCCCGCACCCTGCTCAGGGAGCGTGCGTACGCGGCGATCCGGGACGCCATCGTCGCCGGAGAGATCGAACCCGGCGCGGTGGTGCGGGACGCCGACCTCGCGGAGCGGCTCGGACTGTCGCGGGCACCGGTGCGCGAGGCGTTCTCCCGGCTGGTGGACGAAGGGCTGCTGGAGAGCAAGCCGCAGAGCTACACCCGGGTCACCCCGCTGGTGGCCGCCGACGTCCGGGACGCCGCCGCCGTGGTCGGCGCCCTGCACGAGCTCGTGACGCGGGTCGCCGTGCCCCGGCTGGCTGCCGCGCACCTCACCGCGATGCGCGCCGCCAACGAGCGGTTCGCCGCAGCCGTGCGCACCGGAGACGTGGAGGCGGCGCTGCGGGCCGACGACGAACTGCACGACGTCCTCGTCCGGGTGAGCGGCAACCGGGCGGCCGCCGCGACCGTCGCCCGCTACACCCCGCTCATCCGCCGCCTGGAGCGACAGCGCTTCGGAGAGGGCGGCAGCTGCCGCTCGGCCGGGCTGCACGAGCGGCTGATCGAGGCATGTGCCGCCGGTGACGTGGACGGGGCGGTTCTCGCCACCGCGGAGATCTGGCGGGGCCTCGAAGAGCTCGCCGACTGAGACGACCCCCGACCCAGGGAGGACCCATGTCCCTTGCCTCGTACGAGCGTTACCCCCTGCTCTTCGGTCCCTCGCCCGTCCACCCCCTGGAGCGGCTCACCGCGCACCTCGGTGGTGCGTCCCTCTGGGCCAAGCGCGAGGACTGCAACTCCGGTGTCGCGTACGGCGGCAACAAGACCCGCAAGCTGGAGTACCTGGTCGCCGACGCGCTCGCCCAGGGCTGCGACACGCTCGTGTCCATCGGGGGCGTGCAGTCCAACCACACCCGCCAGGTCGCGGCCGTCGCCGCCCGGGCCGGACTCAAGTGCGTCCTCGTCCAGGAGAGTTGGGTGGACTGGCCCGACGCCGTGTACGACAAGGTCGGCAACATACTGATCAGCCGGCTGGCCGGGGCCGACGTGCGGCTGGTGAGGGCCGGGTTCGGCATCGGCTTCAAGGAGAGCTGGGAGCAGGCGCTCAGGGAGGTCGAGGAGGGCGGCGGGAAGCCGTACGCCATCCCGGCCGGTGCCTCCGACCATCCGCTCGGTGGCCTCGGCTTCGCCGGGTGGGCGTACGAGGTCGCCGAGCAGGAGCGGGAGCTGGGCGTCTTCTTCGACACCGTCGTGGTCTGCTCGGTCACCGGGTCGACCCAGGCCGGCATGGTCGCCGGGTTCGCCGCTCTGGAGGAGACGGGCGGGCGGCCCCGGCGCGTACTCGGCGTCGACGCCTCGGCGAAACCGGCTGCTACCCGGGGCCAGATCGCCCGTATCGCCGACCGCACCGGGAAGCTCATCGGTGTGCAGCGCGAGCTGACCGAGTCCGACGTCGAACTGGACGAGCGGTACCACGCGGGCACGTACGGCATCCCCGACGAGGCGACCCTGGCGGCGATGCGGCTCGCGGCCCGGACCGAGGGGATGGTCACCGACCCCGTCTACGAGGGCAAGTCCATGGCCGGGATGGTCGACCTGGTGTCGCGGGGCGAGATCGGCCCGGACTCCACGGTGCTCTACGCCCACCTGGGCGGGCAGCCGGCGCTGAACGCGTACAGCGCGCTGTTCTGACCGCCCGCCGCCCGCCGCCGGCCGTCGGGCCGGCCGTGTACGGGAATCACCCGGGGGGCCGTCGGGTTGTCGCCGTTACCCGACGTACTGGAGGAGCCCCCATGTCCGAAGAGCCGGCCGTTCGCGAACTCCGCCTGGTGGTGACCGCCGCGGACTACGACGCCGCGCTGCACTTCTACCGGGACGTGCTCGGACTGAGAGAGCAGGGCGCGTTCGCCTCGGAGGACGGGCGGGTCACGATCCTCGACGCCGGGCGGGCCACCCTGGAGCTGACCGACCCGAACCATGCCGCGTTCATCGACGAGGTCGAGGTGGGGCGGCGGGTGGCCGGGCACATCAGGGTCGCCTTCCAGGTGGACGACTCCGTCGCCACCACGGCGAAGCTGGCCGCCGCGGGAGCCGAGGTCGTCGCCGAGCCGACCCGTACCCCGTGGAACTCGCTGAACTCCCGGCTCGAAGCTCCCGGCGCCCTTCAGCTGACGCTGTTCACCGAGCTCGGCGACTGACGGGTGCGGGGGTGCCGGGCGGGGTGATCGACCGGCTGCGGCCGCGTGCGGTCTTCGCCTCGCCGGGTGGTGGGTCGGGGCCGCGCCGCGGGGTGTCCGTCCTCGGAACGGCGCGATGGACCTTCATACCGACTGACTGTTCGTCGACGCGCCAACCGCTGCGGGCGGACACCCCCGACACGTCCCCTTGCGTCGTCCGGCGGCTGCGGGCGGTGGGGGGCCTTGCCCGGACCGGAAGGTGTTCGTCCGGCTGCCCCTGCCGTGTGGGCCGCGGCGCCGGATACAGTGCTGGACGTGTGGACGGACAATCAGCGTGCGGAGCCGAGTGCCGAGCGGCCCGACGGTGTGCGGCGCCGGGCCACGATCCACGACGTCGCCCGCCTGGCCGGGGTGTCCCGCCAGACGGTCTCCCGGGCGGTCAACGACAAGGGTGAGATCGATCCCGGCACCAAGGAGCGGGTGCTGGAGGCGGCGCGGCTGCTGGACTACCGTCCAAGTCGTTTCGCGCGCGGGCTCGTGCAGAAGGGGGCGGTGACGGCCGGCCTGGTCATCCCGGACCTGCGCAACCCGTTCTTCCCCGAGGTGGCCGCCGGTGTGCTGGAGGCGGCTGAGCAGCGGGGCTGGCAGGTCGTCGTGTGGGACTCCCGGATCGACGAGGCCCGGGAGCGGGAGGCGCTCGACGTGCTCTCCCACCAGGCCGATGCCGTCGTGGGCTACTTCAAGGACCCGGACGACGTGCTCACCCGGCATCTCGGCGGCGTACCGCTGGTGCTGCTGGAGCGCGGGCCGCAGCAGACCCGGTTCGCGGCCGTGGGCATCGACGCCGCCACCGGGGTCGAGCAGGGCATGAACCACCTGTTCCGCGCCGGGCACCGCAGGATCGGCATGCTGGACGGCGTGCACGGTCCCGGTCCGCGTCGGCAGGCCTTCGTGGAGCAGGCGCGGCGGCTCGGACTGCCGGTCGACGAGGACTGGGTCGTGATGTGCCCCGAGCACAGCGTGGCCGGTGGTGAGGCCGGCATGGAGCGGCTGCTGGCCCAGCGGCCCGACGTCACCGCGGTCTTCGGCTTCAACGACCTGATTGCGGTCGGGGCGATGCGCACCGCCCGCCGCAGCGGCCGGAGCGTTCCGGACGACGTGGCCGTGCTCGGCTTCGACGGCCTCTCGCTGGGCGAGCTCGTCGAACCCGCCCTGACCACCCTGCACATCGACAAGCGGCAGCTGGGACGGCTGGCCGTGGAGCAGGTGGCCCGGCTGCGCGCGGGCGAGGAGCCACTGCGGGGCGCCGACGCGTGGGTGACACCCGAACTCGTGGTGCGCGACTCCGCCTGACGTTCCGGCCGCCCGGCCCTGGGGCAGATCGGCCGCGCCGTTCCCTTGACACCGGATTTCGAGCCCACCGATACTCGACGGCACCGCTCACGTGAACGTTCACGTACGCTCAGAATCCCCCACCGCGAGATCGTCGGCCCGACCCTCAGTCGCCCGTCGACATCGTTGTCTTCGCTTCCTCATCCCGGAAGCCTTCCCCCCATCCCCCGTGTGAACGGGCCCGCGGCAGCGCTGTGCCCCGGCTGCGCAGGCCCGGAAAGCGAGTGCGCGCCCATGGAACACCGAACGATGTCCCGCAGACGCTTTCTGGGGGCCTCCCTGGGCGGCGCGGGCGCCGGCCTGCTGACGCTCTCGGGATGCGGGACCGCCGAGGGATCGGCCTCCGCCGGCTCCGGCCACCTCAGCCTCTGGTACTGGAAGGGCTCGCTGAGCGACAAGCTCCTCGCCACCGCCCGGCGGGGCGTCCCCGGCGTCCCCGGGCTGAAGGTGAAGGGCTCTCAGATCCCGGACGGCGACATCGATTCCAAGGTGCGCACCAGTCTGGCCGCACGTGCCTACGTTCCGGATCTGACGGTCGTCAACAACGACAACCTCGCCACGTTCTTCCCCGACGAGGACGAGTTCCTCGACCTGCGGGACCTCGGCGCCGACTCCGTCCGCGACCGGTACCTCGACTGGAAGTGGAAGGCCTGCTTCACCCCGACGGGCCGGATGATCGGCTTCCCCCTCGACGCCGGTCCCACCGCCCTCTACTACCGCCGCGACCTGTTCGAGCAGGCCGGACTGGCCCACGAGCCGGCGGACGTCGCCGAGAAGCTCTCGGGCTGGGAGGAGTTCATAGCCGCCGGACGGACACTGCGGCGGAAGGGGCCGGGCCGGCCCTACCTGGTGAGCAACATCGGCAACGTCTTCCAGCAGGTGCTGCTTCAGAGTCCGAAGCAGTTCGTGGACGCCGACGACCGCTTCATCGGCGATCAGGAGCACATCCGGCACGCCTGGGACCTGTCCGTGGACATCCTCCGCCAAGGCCTCAGCGCCAGGATCACCGACGGCACACCCGACTTCAACGCGGCCATGAGCGGCGGCCGCATCGCCACCATGACCACGGCGGTGTGGGCCATCAACGGCCTGAAGGACACCGCGCCGAAGACCTCAGGTGCGTGGCGGCTGACCACCCTGCCGGACGGCCCCTGCAACTACGGCGGCTCCTACGTGACGCTGACCCGCTACTGCCGGGAACCGGAGAAAGCCTTCGCCTTCCTGACGTGGCTGCTCAGCCCGGAGAACCAGCTCAAGAGCTACCAGGAGATGGCCCTGTTCCCCACCACTCCGGCCTCCTACGCCGACCCGGCGATGCACACGCCCGACCCCTTCTTCGGCGGTCAGCAGCCCATCGACGTCTTCGGCCCGGCCGCTCAGAAGGCTCCCGTCGTCTACTTCAGCCCCTACGAGGAGACCGCCAACACCCCCTTCTTCCAGGAGCTGACCAATGTCGAGACGCTCGGCAAGAACCCCGACCGGGCCTGGCGGGACGCCGTGAACACGGCGGAGACCGCGCTGACACGGCTGGGGGTGAGCTGACATGGCCACGGTCCTCGATCCGGCTGGTGCGCCGGCGGCGGACGAGCGGCGTGCCGATCGTCGTAGCGGATCCACCCCTCCCGGCGGACGCCGGAGGTATGGCCCGCCCCTGCTCGCCATCTCCCCGTTCTACGTGCTCTTCGCCGTCTTCGGCGCTTTCCCGGTGGTCTTCTCCATGTACCTGTCCTTCCAGGACTGGGACGGCATCGGGGACATGCGTTTCGTAGGACTCAAGCAGTACGGCTGGCTGCTGCGGGACCAGGTGTTCTGGCATTCGGTGCTCAACACCTTCGAGATCTGGTTCCTGTCGACCGTTCCGATGCTGTTCCTGGCGCTCGTGCTGGCGTTCATGCTGCACTCGCAGGTCCGCTTCGCCGGTGCCTACCGGGTGGCGTACTTCATCCCCAACATCACCTCGATGGTCGCCATGACCATCGTCTTCGGCTCGGTCTTCGCCCAGGCGGGTCTCGCCAACGCGCTGCTCAGGGCCGTCGGTCTGGACGGGATCGGCTGGCTGTCCTCCGAGTGGGGCATCAAGTCGTCCGTGTCCATCATGATCATCTGGCGGTGGGTCGGCTACAACGCCCTGATCTTCCTGGCGGGCCTCCAGGCCATCCCGACCGAGCACTTCGAGGCCGCGCGCGTCGACGGTGCCAGCAGTTGGCAGACCCTGTTCCGGGTCGTGCTGCCGCAGCTGCGTCCGGTGGTGCTCTTCGCGGCCGTCACCTCCACCATCAACGGCCTGCAGATCTTCACGGAGTCCCAGGTGCTCTTCCAGTCGACCGACGTCGGCACCACGGGCGGACCCGGTCAGGAAGGGATGACCATCGTGCTCTATCTCTGGCAGAAGGCCTTCAAGGAGCACCAGTTCGGCTACGGCGCCGCCATGGGCTGGCTGCTCTTCGCCATCATCGCCGTGTTCACGATCATCAACTGGCGGCTGGTGTCCGGCTCCGATCGCGACGACCGCCGGCCCGGCATCGCCGGACTGCTGCGCCGCAAGGGGGTTCGTGATGGCCGCTGAACACCGGGCGACCGGAACCGCGGGACTGGCGATCGGCTCCGGCAGCAGGCTCTCCCGGATCTGCGTCCGGGCGGTGCTGCTGCTCGGCGTGCTGATCTCGCTGTTCCCCTTCTACTGGCTGGTGGTGATGGCCTCCGGCACCACCCAGGACATCTACGACTACCCGCCCAAGCTGGTGCCGGGCCCGCATCTGCTGGACAACATGGGCCGGGTGCTCGACACCATCGACTTCTTCGGCTCGCTGTTCAACACGGTCGTGGTGGCCGTCGTCGGCACCGCGCTCGTGCTGTTCTTCGACTCCCTCGCGGCGTTCGCCTTCGCCAAGTACGAGTTCCCGGCGAAGAAGTTCCTCTTCGGCATGCTGCTGGTCACATACATGATCCCCGCGCAGCTGTCTCTGGTGCCGCAGTTCGTCACCATCGCAGAGTTCGGCTGGGCCGGCTCGCTGAAAGCGCTGATCATTCCCGGCGCGGCCAACGCCTTCGGCATCTTCTGGATGCGCCAGTACGCCCAGAACTCCCTGCCCGACGAACTGCTGGACGCCGGGCGCATCGACGGCGCCGGCTTCTTCCGCCTCTACGCGCAGGTCGCCCTGCCCCTCTTCCGCCCGGCCCTGGCCTTCCTCGGCATCTTCACGTTCATCGGCCTCTGGAACGACTACATCTGGCCCCTGGTCGTGATGATCGACCCGGAGAAGGTCACGCTCCAGGTGGCGCTGGCGAACCTCAACGTCCTCTACAACGCGGACTACGCCCTGGTGATGGCCGGTGCGCTGATGAGCGTCATCCCGTTGATCGTGGTGTTCCTGTTCGGGGCGCGGCACTTCCTGCGGGACCTGGCGGCGGGGGCGATGAAGATGTAGGGACCGGGTGCCGGTGCGCCGTCTCGGTAGAGTGCGGAGAAAGTTTCCGGTTCGTGAGGAGAGGTCGCGTGGCGCAGGTCAGGCCCATGCGGGCGGATGCCCGGCGCAACCACGAGCGGTTGCTGACGGTCGCCGCGGAGGCCTTCGCCGAGCACGGGGAGGGCGCCTCGCTCGACGACATCGCCAAGCGGGCCGGGGTCGGCTCCGGCACGCTGTACCGGCATTTCCCGACCCGGCAGGCGCTTCTGGAGGCCGCGTATCTGGAGCGTGTCGAGGCGATCGCGGCCCGGGCCGGTGTGCTGGCGGAGGAACTGCCGCCGGGTGAGGCGCTGGGAGAGTGGCTGTACGAGCTCGGCGCAGGATTGATCCGGATGCGCGGCCTGAAGACTCTGCTGGGACCGGCCGTCACCGGGAGCGGTACGGCCGTGGCCACGGCCTGCGGCGACTCGGTGAAGGGCGCGGCCGGGCGGCTGGTCCGGGCGGCGCAGGCGGAGGGCACGCTGCGGGCGGACGTCGAGTCGAGCGATGTGCTGCGGCTGGCACACGGGGTGGCGACGGCGTCGGAGCTGGCGGACGGCGAGGGCCGGCACCTCCGGCGGTACCTGACGCTGCTGATGGAGGGGCTGGGGGCGGGGCCCCGCTGACCCGGCGAGCCGGACGCCCCCTGGCGTGAGGGGGCGTCCCGGGGCCGGTTCTGCGGGTTACAGGGCCTGCGCCGCGGGCTTCACCATGCCCCTCACCGTGCGGGACTTCACGAAGTCGCCCATGGCCGTCATGTCCCACTCGCCGGAGAACTGGCGGATGAGCTTGGCCATCATCACGCCGGTCTGCGCCTCGGCGCTGGTGAGATCGAAGCGGACCAGTTCCTCGCCGGTCGTGCCGTCCAGGAGGCGGCAGTACGCCTTGGCCACCTCCGTGAACTTCTGGCCGGAGAAGGAGTTGACCGTGAAGACCAGGCCGGTGACCTCCTGGGGGAGACGCCCGAGGTCGACGGTGATGACCTCGTCGTCCCCGCCGCCCTCGCCCGTGAGGTTGTCGCCGGAGTGGCGGATGGCGCCGCCCACGATCTGGAGCTTGCCGAAGTAGCAGCTGTCGATGTGGTTGCGCTGCGGCCCGTAGGCGATGACCGAGGCGTCCAGGTCGATGTCCTTGCCGCGGTACGCCGGCTCCCAGCCGAGACCCATCTTCACCTGGGACAGCAGGGGGCGGCCGCCCTTGACCAGGGAGACCGTCTGGTTCTTCTGGAGGCTGACGCGGCCCTTGTCGAGGTTGATCTTCCCGGCGCCGGGCGCGGGCGGCGGAGGCGTGGCCGGGGCGGCCGGGGGCGCGGCGGGGGTGGAGACGGGCGGGGCCGGCGGCTGCACGGGGGCCGGCGGCGGGGTCACCGGCTGGGGCGGAGCGGCCGCGGCAGGCTCCTCCACCGTGACACCGAAGTCGGTGGCGATGCCCGCGAGGCCGTTGGCGTACCCCTGACCGACGGCCCGGGCCTTCCACTGGCCGCCTCGCTGGTAGACCTCCACGATGACCAGGGCCGTCTCGCTGCCGAGCTGCGGCGGCGTGAACGTGGCCAGGACGGAGCCGTCGTCCGCGTTGCGGATGGTGGCCGTCGGCTCGATGCCCTGGAAGGTCTGGCCCGCGGCGTCCGGACTGGCCGTGACGACGATCTTCTCGATGCCCGGAGGGAGGGCCGCCGTGTCGACCACGATCGCGTCGGGCGCGCTGCCGCCGCCCGAGCGGTACGTCACGCCGGGGCCCGACGGCTGGTTGTAGAAGATGAAGTCGTCGTCGGAGCGCACCTTGCCGTCGGCGGTGAGCAGCAGGCCCGATACGTCGAGCCGCACCGGGGCGGCGACGTCCACCGTCACGCGGGCGGCGGACAGGGGGATGTTCGAGCCGGGGGTCATAGCTGTCATGCCGGGTGAACGAGCGAGGTGGTTTTGCCGTTCCCTTACCTTGCCGCCAATCGGGTCACCGGCGATCGCCGGGGCCTCAGCGGCGATTGCGGGGGTGGTCGCGGGCGGTGCGTTCGTTGCCCCGCTTGTAGTTGCCGGTCCAGCGGGCCATGACCAGTTGGGGGTCGGAGGTCTCGACCTCGGCGAGGAACCGGTCGGCCCGGGGGCCGTTCAGGGTGGTGGCGGGGCGGCCGTGGTGGCTGATGCGGACGGTGCCGCCCGCGTGCTGCTCGTAGGTGAATCCGTGAGGTCTCGGCATGCCGTGAGGGTATGAGGCGGGGAGCGGGCGTCCCAGCGAATTTCGCCCGCCCCCGCCCCCGCCCGCGGTGGTCCGCTCCCTACGGCACGACGACGATCTTGCGGCCGACCCCCGCCGCGAACTGTTCCAGCGCCTGCGGGTACCGCTCCAGCGGGACGCGGTCGCTGATGAAGACCCCGGGGTCGAGGACGCCGTTGGCGAAGAGCTCCGCGGCCCGCTCGAAGCTGTGCAGCACCGCCATCGAGCCCGTGATGGTGATCTCCTGGTTGTAGATGCGGTACGGGTCGATCGTCACCCGTGTCGCGTAGTCGGCCACGCCGAACTGGAGGAACGTGCCCGCTTTCGCCACCCGGTCCAGGCCGTCCTGGATCGCCGCCGCGTTGCCGGTGGCGTCGATGACGAGGTCCCAGCCCTGCGGACGGTCCAGTTCGTCGGGGTTCGCCGCCGATGCCGAGACGCCGAGGCCGCGGGCGGTCTCCAGCCGGGCCGGGTTCACGTCGACGACGTCCACGCTCGCCGCGCCCGTGCGCTTGGCCAGCTCCAGCATCATCAGACCCATGGTGCCGGAGCCGTAGATCAGCACGTGCGCGCCCAGACGGGACCGGAGCACGTCGTAGCCGCGCACCGCGCAGGAGAGGGGCTCGATGAGCGCCGCGTCCTCGGTGCGGACGTGGTCGGGGAGCTTCACGCAGTTCGCCACCGGTGCGAGGGCGTACCGGGCCGCGCCTCCGGCCGTGGTCACGCCGATCGCCGCCCAGCGTTCACAGAGGTTGTTGTGGCCGGTACGGCAGTAGCGGCACTCGTAGCAGTAGAGGGACGGGTCGACGGCGACCCGGTCTCCCACCGCCACCTCCGTGACCCGGGTGCCGATCCCGACGACCTCGCCCGCGAACTCGTGCCCGGGCACGATCGGCAGCTTCGGGGCGAACTCGCCCTGGAGGATGTGGAGATCGGTGCCGCACAGGCCGCAGGCCGCGACCTCGACCACGACCTCGCGCGGGCCGGGCGTCGGGTCGGGGACCTCGGCGACGACGGCCTTGCCCACGGACTCGATGACGGCGGCCTTCATTTCACGGCTCCCAACGACAGGCCCTGGACCAGCTTGTCCTGGGCGGCGAACCCCGCGGCGAGCACCGGCAGGGAGATGACGAGCGACGCGGCGCACACCTTCGCCAGGAACAGGCCCTGGCTGGTGATGAAGCCGGTCAGGAAGACGGGGGCGGTCTCCGCGACCACACCCGTGAGCACCCGGGCGAACAGCAGCTCGTTCCAGCTGAAGATGAAGCAGATCAGCGCCGTGGCGGCGATACCGGGGAGGGAGATCGGGGCGACCACGCGCGCGAGGACCGTGGGCAGCCGTGCTCCGTCCACCCGGGCGGCCTCGATCACCGCGACCGGGATCTCGGCGAGGAAGGACTGCATCATCCACACCGCGATCGGCAGGTTCATGGAGGTGTAGAGGATGACCAGCAGCCAGATGTTGTCGAGCATCCCGGCGTTCTTGGCGAAGAGGTAGATCGGGAGCAGGCCCGCCACGGCCGGCAGCATCTTCGTGGAGAGGAAGAAGAACAGCACGTCCGTCCACTTGCGGACCCGGTTGATCGACAGCGCGTAGGCCGCCGGGAAGGCCAGCAGGAGGACGAGGAGGGTCGACGCCACGGAGGCGACCGTGGAGTTGATCAAGGCCGGCCAGGGGCTCGCGCCGCCGCCCGCGCCGAAGAACTCGCGGTAGCCGTCCAGGGTCAGGGCGGCCGCGAAGGACGGCGGGTTGGTCGCCGCGTCCGTCTCCGAGTGGAAGGACGTCAGCGCCATCCACGCGATGGGCAGGAAGAACGCGATGCCGAGCAGCCAGGCCAGCAGGCCCAGGCCCGCCCCCTTTCCACGGACACGGCGGGCGTGCGGTGCGGTCGTGCTCATGCGCGGGACACCTCCTCGCGGAACAGGGACGACACCACGCGCAGGGCGAAGGTCGCGATGACGATGGAGCCGATGACCACCAGGACGCCCGCGGCCGAGGCGAGGCCGTTCTCGTGGGCCTGGTAGAAGCTCTGGTAGACGGTGTAGGGGAGGTTGGCGGTGCCGAGGCCGCCGGAGGTGATCGTGAAGACCGCGTCGAAGTTCTGGACGATGTAGATCGAGCCCAGCAGGGCGCCCAGTTCGAGGTAGCGGCGCAGGTGCGGGAGCGTCAGGTGGACGAAGATCTGCCAGTCGCTCGCGCCGTCGACCCGGGCCGCCTCGATCTGCTCGTGGTCGCGGCTCTGGAGCCCGGCGAGCAGGATCAGCATCATGAACGGCGTCCACTGCCAGACCAGCGAGGCCTCGACGGCGAGCAGCGGGGTGCTGGAGATCCAGTCGGGCTGTGGTCCGCCCACATAGTGCAACAGCCCATTGAACAGGCCGTATTCAGGGTTGTAGAGCACATGTTTCCAGAGCAGGGCCGCCGCGACCGGCACCACCAGGAAGGGTGCGATGAGCAGCGTCCGTACGATGCCCCGGCCGCGGAAGCGCCGGTCCAGCAGCAGGGCGAGGACCAGTCCCAGCACCAGGCTGGCCAGCACCACGGCCACCGTCAGCAGCACGGTCGTCCACACCGAGTGACGCAGGTCCGGGTCGGTGAGGACCTCCTGGTAGTTGTCCAGGCCGGTGAAGTGCCGGGCGTCCGGGTAGAGGCTGTTCCAGTCGAAGAAGGAGATCACCAGCGTGGCCACGAAGGGCAGCTGGGTGACGACGATCATGAAGATCAGGGCGGGCAGCAGCGGGGCCCGGGTGGCCCAGGCGCGCAGCCGGGCGGAGGGGCGGCGGGCCGGGGTGCCCGTCCGGGGTGCGGCCACGGGGGCCGTGGTCGTGGCGGTCATCGTCCCTCGTACTCCTCGGAGATCTTCTCGGCGAGCGCCTGGGCCTTCTTCAGGGCCGAGTCGACGGACTGGCGTCCGGCGATGGCCGCGCTGATCTCCTGGGAGACCTTGGTACCGAGGTCGGTGAACTCGGGGATGCCGACGAACTGGATGCCGGGCGCGGGCCGTGGCTGTACGCCGGGGTCGTTCGGCCGGGCCTTCTCGATGGCCTCCTTGGTCATCTCCTGGAAGGCGGCGGCCTCCTTGCGGTAGTCGGCGTTGGCGTACGTGGAGGCCCGCTTCCCGGCCGGGACGTTCGACCAGCCGACCTCGTCGCCGACCAGTTCCTCGTAGCCCTTGCCGGACGCCCAGGAGACGAACTTCCAGGCGTCGTCCGGGTTGCGGGAGGCCTTCTGGATGCCCCAGGCCCAGGTGTAGAGCCAGCCCGAGGACTCGGTCTTCTCGACGGGGGCGGGGGCGTAGCCGACCTTGCCCTTGACCGGGGAGTCGGCGGCCTCCAGGGAACCGGCCGCGGAGGTGGCGTCGTACCACATGGCGACCTTGCCCTGGGTCATGTTGTTCAGGCACTCCGCGAAGCCGGACTGGGCGGCGCCGGACTCGCCGTGCTCGCGCACCAGGTCGACATAGAACTTCGTCGCCTTTTCGAAGGCGGGGGAGTCGAGCCGTGCCTTCCAGTCCTTGTCGAACCAGGTGCCGCCAAAGGTGTTGACGACCGTGGTGAGCGGGGCCATCACCTCGCCCCAGCCGGGCAGGCCGCGCAGGCAGATGCCCTTCATGCCGGGCTCGGCGCCGTCGGCCTTCGCCGCGAGGTCCGCCACCTGCCGCCAGGTGGGGTGCGCGGGCATCGTCAGGCCCTTCTTGTCGAACAGGTCCTTGCGGTACATCAGGAACGACGACTCGCCGTAGAAGGGCTGGCCGTAGAGCTTGCCGTCGTCCGCGGTGAGGGACTGGCGCATCGGCTTCAGGACGTCCTGCTCGTCGTAGGCCGGGTCCTTGGAGACGTAGCCGTTCATCTGGCGCAGCCAGCCGTTGCGGGCGTAGATCGGTATCTCGTAGTTGGACAGGGTGGCGACGTCGTACTGGCCGGCCTGGTTGGCGAAGTCCTGGCTGATCTTGTCGCGGACGTCGTTCTCGGGCAGGACCGTGAAGTTGACCTTGATGCCCGTCTCCTTGGTGAAGTGGGCACGGGTCAGCTTCTGCAGCTCGACCATCTGCGGGTTGTTGACCATCAGGACGTTGATGGCGTCGCCGCCGGAACCGGCCCCGCCCGCGCCGACCCAGCAGCCGGAGAGCAGCGGGGCGAGCAGCGTCCCTGCGGCGGCCAGGGCGAGCGGGGCTCGCGGTGGCCGTCGTCGGCTCTGGGTTCGCATGGATCGCTCCTGGATGTATGGGGAGATAAGGGGCAGCACAGGGCGTGGCTGCGCCCGGTGGGGGACGTCGGTGTGGTGTCTGTCAGACGCGGATGACCTGGGGCCCGAGCAGGGAGTAGCGGTGGGCTTCGGCGGTCGGCAGCAGGGTGCTCGTCACGATCGTCTCCAGCGCGCCCACCTCGGCGAACCGGCAGAAGCTGACCGCTCCGAACTTGGTGTGGACGCCCGCGAAGACCACGCGCCGGGCGGCCCGGATCGCCTGGGTCTTGACCTCGCTGACGGCCGGATCGGGCGTGGTGAGGCCGTGTTCGCGGGAGATGCCGTTGGCGCCGATGAACGCCAGGTCGACGACGAAGCCGGACAGCATCTTCGTCGTCCAGTGGTCGACGGTGGCGAGGGTGCCGCGCCGCACCCGGCCGCCGAGCAGCAGCACGGAGACGTGCTCGGCCTCGGCGAGGGCGCCCGCGACCGGCAGGGACGCGGTGACCACGGTCAGCGGCCGGTCCCGGGGGAGCGCCTCGGCGATGAGCTGCGGGGTGTAGCCCTCGTCGACGAAGACGGTCTCGGCGTCGCCGAGCAGCTCGGCCGCGGCGGCCGCGACCCGGCGTTTCTCGGGGACGTGGCTGGTGGCCCGGAAGGCGAGCGTCGTCTCGAAGCCGGCGCTCTCCACGGGGTAGGCGCCGCCATGGGTGCGGCGGAGCAGACCGTGGTCCTCCAGAACGCGCAGGTCCCGCCGTACCGTCTCCTTGGCGACGCCCAGCTCGGTGGCGAGGGCGGTGACGTCGACGGCGCCGTCCCGGCGTGCGGCCAGCACGATCTCGCGCTGGCGTTCTTCAGCGGTTCTGTTCATGGCCGTCACCCCACTTCCTGCCGTGCTGCCCGTTCGGGCCTCCGGTCGGGCCTTGGGGGAAGTTCTACAGGGGGTGTTCCGTGGTGGCCAGGTCTGTTGCGGGCGGGATCCTGCCCGGGTGTGCCCGTTCGGTCGTGCGGATGCGCGCAGCGCCAAGGGGCGGCCGTGGCCGTCTGCGGGTGAGTTGTGGCTGGTCGCGCAGTTCCCCGCGCCCCTGGCGGCGCTGCCCGACTGCTTCCGGACAGTGCCCGGATGCCCGAGCGGGCGGGCCCGTTTGCTGCCCGCCCGCCCTGGTTCGGCCTCCGTCCGGTCAGTACGGCCAGATCGGCGGGTCCGTCACGAACTGGCCGCCCAGGCAGGCGTGCGCCTCGTTGCCGTCCTGGAGTTCGCCCTGTTCGGCGATGAGCTTCTCGGCGTACGGCTCGGAGTCGTCCTGCGGCTCGTAGCCGAGTGCCCGGGCGCTGGTGAGGTCCCACCACAGCCGGGTGTTGGCGGAGGAGCCGTGCACGACGGTGTGGCCGACGTGCTCGGCGGTCAGGGCCGCGTGGAAGAGGCGGGCGCCGTCGGCGGGGCTCATCCACACCGAGAGCATGCGCACGCTGGTCGGCTCGGGGAAGCAGGAGCCGATGCGCACCGAGACCGTCTCCAGGCCGTGCCGGTCCCAGTAGAGCTGCGCGAGGTCCTCGCCGAAGCACTTGGACAGGCCGTAGAAGGTGTCCGGGCGGCGCGGGGTGTCAACCGGGATGAGCGGGTCGTCGCCCTGCGGGCGGGGGGTGTAGCCGACGGCGTGGTTGGAGGAGGCGAAGACGATCCGGCCGACGCCTTCCTCGCGGGCGGCCTCGTACAGGTGGTAGGTGCCCTCGATGTTGGCCTTGAGGATCTTCTCGAAGGGCGCTTCCAGGGAGATGCCCGCGAGGTGGAGGATCGCGTCGACGCCCCGGACGGCCTCGCGCACGGCGTCCCGGTCGGCCAGGTCGGCGGTGATCGCGTCGAGCTCGCCCTCGACCGGGCGCAGGTCCAGCAGGCGCAGGTCGTAGCCGTAGGCCGGGAGCAGGTCCCGCATCAGGGTGCCGAGGCCGCCGGCGGCGCCGGTGAGCAGGACGGTGCGGGGAGCGGGCATCCTCGGGTCTCCTTGATCGCCAACCGTGCTGATCACCAAGCGTGCACATGAGCGCACGGCATTCATATGCGTGGACACGCTAAGGAGCTGGGGCGAGCCCGTCAAGTATGCCGCGGAGGGGGTGAATCCGCAGGTGCGTCGCGGGTGTGCGCGCTTGACCGGCACCACGGCGGCGCCTTAGCGTGGAGTTGTTCAGAAATATAGACGCCAATCATGAATATGGAGCCGGGAGAGCTTGTGACGCCAGCCCCTCTCGCCACACGACTCGACATCCCCAGCGGGCCGCTGTTCTTCCCGGTCACCGCCTACGGACCCGACGGCTCCGTGGACCTCGACACCTACCGCACGCACGTCCGGCGCGGGGTGGAAGCCGGAGCCGCCGCCGTGTTCGCCTGCTGCGGCACCGGCGAGTTCCACGCGCTGACGCCCGAGGAGTTCGAGGCCTGCGTCCGGGTCGCCGTCGAGGCCGCCGAGGGTCGTGTGCCGGTCGTCGCGGGCGCCGGGTACGGCACCGCGCTCGCCGTGCGCTACGCCCGCCTCGCCGAGGCCGCCGGGGCTGACGGGCTGCTCGCCCTGCCGCCCTACCTCGTCGTCGCCGGGCAGGAGGGGCTGCTGCGGCACTACCGCGAAGTGGCCGCCGCGACCGCCCTGCCGGTCATCGTCTATCAGCGCGACAACGCCGTGTTCACCCCGCAGACGGTGGTCGGCCTGGCCCGCACGGACGGGATCATCGGCCTCAAGGACGGGCTCGGCGACCTCGACCTCATGCAGCGCGTCGTCAGCGCCGTCCGCTCCGAGGTCCCGGGCGACTTCCTCTACTTCAACGGCCTGCCGACCGCCGAGCAGACCCAGCTCGCCTACCGCGCCCTCGGCGTCACGCTCTACTCGTCCGCCGTGTTCTGCTTCGCGCCGGAGATCGCCCTGACCTTCCACCAGGCCCTCAGGACCGGCGACGACGCCACCGTGGTGAAGCTGCTGGACGGCTTCTACCGCCCGTTCGTCGAACTGCGCGACCGGGGCCGCGGCTACGCGGTCGCCCTGGTCAAGGCCGGCGTACGGCTGCGCGGCCTCGACGTCGGGGAGGTGCGGCCCCCGCTGCACGAGCCGAGCGAGGATCATGTGAAGCAGCTCGCCGACGTGATCGAGCGCGGCTACGCGCTGCTGGAGGAGACCAAGTGAAGGCGTCGACATTCGTCTACCCCTGGGACGTCAACGGGGATCCGGAGGCACCCGCGCGGATCGCGGCTCTCGGCGTGGAACAGGTGACCCTGGCCGCGGCCTACCACTCCACGCGCGCCCTCACGCCCCGCCACCCGCGCCACCGCATCGTCACGGCCGAGCACGCCGCCGTGCTGTACCCGGCGGACGACCGCTGGTCCGGGCGCGAGCTGCGGCCCTACGCGGCCGGCGCCTGGGCCCCGGGGGACGCCTTCGGTGAGGCCGCCACCGCCCTCGCCGGGGCGGGTCTCGAGGTGCACACCTGGGTCGTCCTCGCGCACAACTCCCGCCTGGGCGCCGAGCACCCGGACACCTCGGTCGTCAACGCCTACGGCGACCGCTACCCCTGGGCGCCCTGCATCGCACAGCCCGCCACGCGCGCCTACCTGACCGACCTGGCCGCCGAGGCCGCCGTCCGGCCCGGGGCGCGCGGCACCGAGCTGGAGTCCCTCGGCTGGTACGGGCTCCAGCATCTGCACGCCCACGACAAGACCGGCGGCGTCGGCCTCGGGGACGCCGGGCAGTACCTGATGGCGCTGTGCTTCTGCCCCTCCTGCCGGGAGGGCTACGGCCGGCACGGTCTCGACGCCGACCGGCTGGCGGCCGCCGTGCGGACCGCGCTGGAGCCGGTGTGGCAGGGAGCGCCCTCCGACGGAGCCTGGGCGGGCATCGAGAAGCTCCTCGGCGAGACCCTCGCGAACACCACGCGCGCGTACCGTGACGAAACCGCCCGCACGCTCCAGGAACAGGCCGTCGCGGCGGTCCGGGCGGCCGCTCCCGACGGCTTCCAGGTGCTGCTGCACGCGGATCCCGTGTCGTACCACGTCGGCGCCAACCCCGGCGTCGACCCGGCGCACATCCTGTCCGTCGCGGACGGCGTGGTCGTCCCCTGCGCGGGCGGCACCGGCACTCTCACGCCGTTCGCGCGGCAGGAGCGCGAGGGCGCCGTCATCGCCGCCAACTTCACCGTCGTCTCGGGGATGGGCGGCAGCGCCGCCACCCTCGCCGCCGACGCCGCCGAGGCACGCCGGCTGGGCGCCACCGAACTGCGGCTGTACCACGCCGGGCTGGCGTCCGACGACGATCTGGACATGGTCCGCTCCGCCCTCGCCGGGCGTTGAGGCGGCGGGGTGGCCGTCACCGGTGGGGGACGGCTTCGGCCCGGGCCGGGGGAGCGTACAGTGCCGCAGCCGTCATGAGCAGGGCCGCGGCGGGGGTCGGCAGCGTGGTCCGCTCCGTTCTCGCCGGGCGTTGAGGCGGCGGGGTGGCCGTCACCGGTGCGGGACGGCTTCGGCCCCGGCCGGGGGAGTGCACGGCGCCGCAGCCGTCACGAGCAGGGCCGCGCCCAGGGCGACCAGTACCGGCCGGTGGTCCACCAGCTCTACCAGGGCCGCCCCGGCGGCCAGCCCGGCCACGTTGGGCGCGTACACCAGCGTGTGGGCGGTGGCGGTGGCCCGGCCCAGCAGCGCACCGGGCGTCTCGCGCTGCACGGACGTCAGCGCGGCGATCAGCACGGCGGGCAGCCCCGCGCCGATCGCCGCGCTGCACACCAGCGCCACCGGGTCGGACGGCACCGCCCGCAGGGCCACCGCGATCGCCAGCAGGGCGATGCCGGCCGCCCCGAAGCGCCGCGCCCCCAGCCGGCGCAGGGCGGCGCCGGACAACAGCCCGACCGCGACCGACCCGGCGCCCTGCACGGCGTACAGGACACCGGCGTACGCGGGGGAGTGCCCGAGGTCGTCGACGACGGCGTAGACCAGCGCGCCGTTCAGGCCGGCGCACAGCATGGCGGCGCCGCCCGCCAGGACCAGGGGGCGCAGCACCGGGTGGGCCCACAGGTGGCGGATCCCCTCGGCCGTCCCCAGCCGGCGGCCGTCCCGGGGCCGGGCGGGTTGTTCCTCCCGCCCGCGCAGCGCCGCGTACAGGCCTGCGGCCAGCACGAACGTCGCCGCGTCCAGGAGGGCGACACCCGCGCCGCCGTACGCCGCATACAGGCCCGCGCCCGCCAGTGGGGCCAGGAGTTTCATGCTTTCGGTGGCGGTCATCCGCAGGCCGTTGAAGTCGGCGAGCAGGGACCGGTCGACGGCGGCCGCGACCAGCGCGGACTCGGCCGCGTCGTGGACGACGCCCGCCGCCCCGTACACGAACAGCACCCCGTACAGCAGCCAGAGGTCGCCCGGGGCGTCGACGCCCACCAGGGTGAGCAGGAGGGCCCCGAGCAGCACGTTCACGCCGATCAGCAGCGGTTTGCGGCGGCCCCGGTCGGCGAGGGTGCCCAGCAGCGGACCGGCCAGGGTCGGCAGCCACATGGCGAGCATGCACAGCGCGGCCAGGCCGTCCGAGCCGGTCAGGTCCTTGACCCACACGCCGGACGCCAGCCACAGGGCCGAGGTGCCGAAGCCGGAGACCACCACGCCGGAGAGGTAGAGCCCGGCGTCGCGGTCACGCAGGACGCGCACGAGCGGCCAGGTCGTCTCGGTTGTCATGCTTGGTCATCGTGGCTCTAAGGCGCCGGGTGGCGGATGGGGCAGGTTCCGTAAAGACATCTCCGTCGGTGGGTCTGTCTCTGTCCAAAGGCCCGCCCAAGTGACCCATGAGGCCGGGGAGAAGCGTCGGTGTGTCCTGTGCAAAGGTTGCGGCGTGACAGATTTCGGGGGTGGTCCGGAGACGCCGATGCGGCGTTCCCGACTGGCCGAGTACGCAGAGTTGACCCAACGGCCCGAGTCACCCGTGGCTCCCGGTCGGCAGCCTGTTCCCGCCAAGTCCGGTTCCTGCGAGGAAATTCGACCGGCTGAGCCGGATTGCGCCCCGAGGCCACCTGGGGCGCCGGAGCCCACCGAGGCGGAAGTGGCCGCCCGGCGCCGCGGGTTCGCCATGCTGCTGGAGGCGTTCCGGGACACGGCGGTGTTGGTCCCGCTGCGCGACGGCGGCTGGCTCACCGCCGACTTCGGCGGGATTCGCTGGATCCTGGCTTTCTCCGACGAGTCGGCGCTGTCCCGGTACGCGCTCGCTCGGGAAGAGGCCGACCGGGAGTGGACGTACCGGACGGTCCTCGGGGCGCGGCTGCTGGACGTGGCGGTACCGGAGGCCGGCGTGCCGTGCGGGGTGGCGCTGGACGCGGCCGACGGTGCCGAACACGCGCTGCTGCTCCCCCCGGTGACGGGAATCGTGCCCGACGCGTTCGCAGTGGACCATGTACACCAAGGAGGGATGCCTCGATGACGGGGGGCGGCGGCAACGGCCATGATCTGGCGGCCATCGGTCTCGACGAGATCGCCAAGGGACTGACGGCGGCGCTGGGCGAGTTGAAAGAGCTCGGCATGGTCGGTGAGGCCGGCGCGGGCCGTGGTTTCGGCGACATCGCACTGTCCGGCCTCGAGTTGGGCGCGGAGGGTCTCACCGGCACCTTCGGCTCCTTCTGCGAGCGGTGGGAGTGGGGCGTCCGTTCGCTGATCCAGGAGGGCAACGGGTTCGCGCTGAAGACAGGGCTCGCGGCCGGGACGTACTACGAAACCGACCAGTACGTCGAAGGAGCGATGAAGGTCGGCGTCAACTCGGTGATCGGCAATCCACACGCCTCGGAGGATGAGATCACCGGCAAGGACTGGGGCGAGGTCTGGTCGAACAACCCGGTCACCCAGATCAGGGACGCCGACTACAGCAAGGAGTCCTTCGACCGGGCCTGGGAGACCAGCGCCCAGGGTTGGCGGGACGCGGGCCGGGACGTCATGACGTCTGAGAACCTGGCCGGCATGGGGTCGCAGGCGCCCGAGAGCATCCGCGAGCGTGCGGGGGTCTCGGAGGCCACGTGGGAGCGGATGCTGGACGAGCAGTTCGGCCCCTCGCCGGAGGAGCGTGCCCGCATGCAGGGCGGCGGGGGCGAGGGCTGATGGGCGTACTCGACGATATCGGCAGCGGCCTGGGCAGGCTGAAGGACGGCGTCAATGACGGCCTGAACGCTCTCGAGGACGGTGTCGACGCCGGCAAGAAGGTCGTCGGCGAGGGCATCGACTGGGGGACCGACCGGCTCGGTGACGGCCTTGACCGGGTCGGCCTGGAGGATGCCGGCGACGCGGTGGAGGATTGGGGCGACGAGGTCGCGTCCGACCTCGGCGCCACACCGGGCGAGCAGCAGCTCGGCCGGACCGAAGAGGCCAACGAGCTGATCCACGGCAACCCCGAGAAGATCCGGAGCAGTGCCAAGCACCTGCGCGACTTTTCCGCCGCCTTCGACAAGGTCGGCTCGGGGATGAAGAAGGTCGACTCCTCCGCCTGGCGCGGCAAGGCCGGGGACACCTTCCGCGAGAGGTTCGGAGTCCACCCCTCGAAGTGGCTCCAGGCCGCCGACGCCTGCGAAGCCGCCGCCTCTGCGCTTGACGCGTACGCGAGCACCGTGAAGTGGGCGCAGCAGCAGGCGCAGGAGGCCATCGAGCTGTACGCGCGTGGCAAGAGCGCTTCCGAGGAGGCCATCGGGGAGTACAACCAGAAGGTCGACGCCTACAACGCCAAGGTGCGGGCGGACCAGGAGCCCGGCCCCACTCCCGGGCCGTTCCACGATCCTGGCAAGGACACCATCCAGCAGGCGCGGGAGAAGCTGGCCCGGGCCCGCGCTCAGCGGAACACTGCCGCCGGTGACGCCGAGGCGGACATCAAGAAGGTCCTCACCCACGCCCCGGCGGAGCCGCCCCCGCTGGACCGCCTGACCGGCAACGTGGTCGACGGCCTCGTGGCGACCGGCGTCGAGCTCAACCACGTGGTGGGCGGTGTCGTCAAAGGAACGGCGGGCCTGGTCAGCTTCGCCCGCGGCCTGAACCCGGTCGACCCCTACAACCTGACCCACCCTGCCGAGTACCTCCAGAACATTTCCCTGACGCTTTCCGGCCTGGTCTCGACCGTGGCCCACCCCGAGCGGGCGCTGAACGCCGCGGTGGAGGGCTTCAAGAAAGATCCGTCCGAGTTCATCGGCCGCCTGGTTCCCGAGCTCATCGGCACGAAAGGTGCGGGGCTCGCGCGGGGCGGCCTGCGGGCTGCGATGAGGGAGGGGTTGGAAACCGGAGCCGGAACCGCCAAGGTCGCACCGAACGGTGCGAAGGTCGCGGACGAGGTCGCCGATGCGGCGCCGAAGGACTGGAGTGACCTTGCGCGGTCGACGGACCACGTCAAGGAAAAAGCCATCCATTACGACTCCGTGGACCCCCAGAAGGCCCAGGAGTTTCTGGACAGCGAATTTCCGTGGATGAAAGAAGTCAACAATACCGGCACTCCCGGCTACCGGGACAACTGCAGTCACAACGTGGTCTCCGTGGACCGCAGGCTGGACGGGGTCGAAGTGAGTGCGGCGCCCAAGTTGCAGCCAGATCACATTCCCCCGGAGCAACTCGGCCTCAAGGACAGGGCCAAGGGTCACTACGACATGGTGAACAGCTACGATGACATCATCCGGGATATCCAGGCGCGCGGAGAGGGTTCAAGAAGTGCCGTGTACGTGAGCCGACCCGACGGCAGCGCCCACGTGTTCAACGCCGTGTATACCAATCATGGAGTCGTTTTCCTCGACGGGCAGTCAGGAACCCTCGGGATCCTGGAGAAAAACGTGTCATCGATCGGACACATTCCTTATCGAAATGGGAGCTCCTAAGTGCTGAGTCGCGACGAGGCTGTGGCAGCGGCCGCCGAGTACCTGAAAACCAAGGCTTTCCCCGAGAAGCCTGATTCGGTAGTAATGCTGCCGGATACGGCTATCCGGTTCACCTATGGCTGGACCGTGCGTTTCGATTTCAAGGAACACATCGATACGGGCGACCCCACGCAGGCTCCGTTCACGTCGCTCATCGTGGTACCGCATGATGGCACCGCTGCGCACTTCTCCCCGACCTATCTTCCGGCGGATAAGTACATGGAACTGCGTGAGACGGGTGAATGGCCTCATGGATGGCCGCCGAAGGGGGGGCAGTAAAAGATGTCGATTCCCGACCAGCGGGCAACCGCCTGGCTGAACGCCACCTACGGTGGTCTCGTGCGGCTGGCCGTCGGGCACCCCGTGCACGAAACGGCCGCCGCATGGCTGATGGCCTGCCGGCCGCTGCCGCAGCCGGGGTTTCCGGAGACGCCGATGATGGCGGCGTCGGTCGTCGTACCAAAGGACGGCGGGACCCCTTTCCACCCCGCGCCCAGTGGCCTACTCGCTGACCTGGAGCCCGTACCGCCGGAGGACGCGGCTCGCCGGGCCGGGGCGCAGGCCCGGCGGATCAACATCCGCGGATGTGTCGTGACGCTGCACTCCGCGATCAACGGCGCCCCGTCCACGCCTCTGCCCTGGCAGCCATCGGACGAGGCGCCCGGCTGGTGGGACCGGCTTGCGCGCCGCTATTTCCCCGAGTTCACGCGAGTCGGGGTCGGCGATTGGGACGACGTGATCCGGGCGGTCACGGAGACCGGGCCGGACACCCGTGGCGTGGTCTGGGTCCGCCGGGAGGTCGGTGGACATGAGGCGACCGGCAACCTGCTCTACGCGCACAACCACAACGGACAGGTGGTTCTCCTCGACGCGCTGACCTCCTCCCTCGCCCGCCTCGACTCGTCCCTGGTCCGCGAGCTCGTGCTGATCCGGGCGCGCCCGGGGGCGTTCACGCCGCGCCTCACCCCGTGGGAGCACCCGGCGCCCGACTTCGCCTCCGCGGTCGACAAGGCACGTCGCTGGCTTCAGGACGCCTACCACGGCGAAGTGGAACTGCATGCCCCGACGGCGCAGGACGAGACCACGCGCGGCTGGGTCCTCTCCTGCAACACGAGTCGTTTCCTGCGCGAAGGCCACTGGCGGGACTGCATGCTCGATGCGACGGTCGTGGTCCCGAAGGATGAGGCCGCACCCTTCGGCCTGCCCAACACCGACCCGTGGGGCTGGCTCGCCCGCTGGGACGCGGGCGGCACCTTCGGAAGCGCCGACCTACCGAAGCCACCGCCTCCCGCCCGCGCCGCGTGGTTCGAGTCGACGCTCGCCGACCTCGGCCCTGTGCTGTCCGTGTCCGAGCACCAGGACTGGGCGGCGGCGGTCGAGGCGGCCTCCGCGCTGCCGGTCGCAGCCCGCGCGTTGATCTGGGCTCGCCGTACGGACGGCCGGGGACGCGAGGCCGTCGGGCAGTTGGTGAACGCGCTCCGCTTGGAGGACGGCGTCGTCCTGGTCGACGGTTCGTCGGGCGAGCCGGCCGTCCTGGACCCGGCGGGGGTCCACCGGTTGCACGTTGTCCGGTACCGGTGAGGGACGTCAGGGAGGGCAACCCCGGCAAGCACCCGAGCCCCAATGGCCGGGTGGATTCGCGTCCCGCCCCGGCCGTCGGGGGCGCCATCCCGCCCGGTGGGCCGCGCGCTACGGCCATCACACAGGCCGGCCCGTGTGGTGCGGGGCCGGAGCCGGGGAGCGGGAACGCGTCGCGGGGGCGATGAGTTCTGCGGCAGGTGCCGGTCTACCTTCCGGACGCCACACGGAGGAGCAGCCCCATGACCGACAGCACCACTGGCAGGACCAGCCCGACCCTCGACCTCGGACCGCAGACGGAGGCCCTGGCTCAGCTCGTCGCCGGCGTCGGCGGCGAACAGCTGGCCGGGACGACTCCCTGCCCCGAGTACGCGGTGCGCCACCTGCTCGGCCACCTGGCGGGACTGTCCGCCGCCTTCCGTGACGCCGCCCGCAAGGACCTCGGCGCCACGAACGACACCAGCCCGGACTCCGCACTCCCCGACCTCGCGCCCGGCTGGCGCGAGGAACTGCCCGAGGTCCTCGCCGAACTGGCCGAGGCCTGGCGCGACCCCGCCGCCTGGACCGGCATGACCCGGGCCGGGGGCGTCGACCTGCCCGGCGAGATCGCGGGTCTCGTCGCCGTCGACGAACTGGTGATCCACGGCTGGGACCTGGCCCGCGCCACCGGACAGCCGTACCACCCCGACCCGGCCGCGCTCCGGGCCTGCCACGAGTTCCTCGCCGCTTCCGCCGACGACCCCCAGCGCGACGCCATCTTCGGGCCGATCGTCACCGTCGACGCGACCGCGTCCCTGCTGGACCGTGCGGTGGGACTGAGCGGGCGGGACCCGGGGTGGACGCGCGCCGTCTAGGACGTATCCCGTCAGAACGCACCACCCCGGACGGCACTTCGTAGAAAGCGATTGCACCTTCCTCTGTCGAAAGCATTGACGAACCCCACGCGCCCTCCTACCGTCATCGCGTCGTACTTCGTACGTCATATATGAGACGCGATACGCGAGATCCGATACGCGATCCACGAGACGCGAGATCCGAGAGGCGCGCATGACCTCTGTGCCCACGCCGATCCCCTCCCGCACGCAGTACGTGCTGGAGGGGATCAAACACCGCATCCTCACCGGGCAGTTGACGCCGGGACAGGCGCTGGTCGAGACCGAACTCGCCGCGCAGTTCGGCGTGTCGAAGACACCGGTGCGCGAGGCGCTCAAGACCCTCGCCGGGACCGGGCTGGTCGTGATGAACCAGTACAAGGGCGTCACCGTGCGCCTGGTGGACGCGGACATGGCGCGCGAGGTCTACGACGTCCGGCTGCTGCTGGAGCCGGAGGCGCTGCGGCGCGCCGTGCAGCGCGGCGCCTCCCTGGACGTCGCCCGCGAGGCGCTGACCCGGGCCGACGCCGCCACCGACACCGCCGAACGCTCCCTCGCCAACCGGGAGTTCCACCGCGCCCTGTACCTGCCGTGCGGCAACCCGCTGCTCGGCCGGATGCTCGACGAGGTCCGCGACCAGGCCGCCCTGGTCTCCGCCGTCGCCTGGGCCGCCTCGCCCTCCTGGGAGCGGGAGGCCGGCGAGCACCGGGAGATCCTGCGGCTCGCCCTCGACGGTGACGCCGACGGCGCGGCGCGTGCCCTGCACGCCCACATCGCGTCCTTCGTGCAGCGCGCTTTCCCCCAGGCAGGACTGGAACAGGAAGGTCAGGCATGAGCAGCGTGGCGTTCGAGACCCAGCGGGCGGCTCTGGCCGACGTGGTGGCGATCCCGGTGACCCCGTTCGCCGCGGACGGCTCCGTCGCGCGGGACACCCACCGGGCCCTGCTGCGCCGCCTGCTCGACGGCGGCATCACGACCCTCACCCCGAACGGCAACACCGGCGAGTTCTACGCCCTGACCCCCGAAGAGCGCCGGCTCGTCACGGAGCTGACGATCGACGAGGCCGGGGGCCGGGCCGTCGTCCTGGTCGGTGTCGGGCACGACATCCCCACCGCCGTCGCCTCCGCCCGGCACGCCCGGGAGCTCGGCGCCCAGATGGTGATGGTCCACCAGCCGGTCCACCCGTACGTCTCCCAGGCCGGCTGGGTCGACTACCACCGCGCGGTCGCCGAGGCCGTGCCCGAGCTGGGTGTCGTGCCGTACATCCGCAACGCGCAGCTCACCGGCGCCCGGCTCGCCGAACTGGCCGACACCTGCCCGAACGTCATCGGCGTGAAGTACGCCGTCCCCGACGCGGCCAGGTTCGCCGCGTTCGCCCGGGACGCGGGTCTTGACCGGTTCGTGTGGGTGGCCGGGCTCGCCGAGCCGTACGCCCCCTCCTACTTCTCCGCCGGTGCCACCGGCTTCACCTCGGGGCTGGTGAACGTCGCCCCGGCCGTCTCGCTGAACATGATCGAGGCGCTGCGCTCCGGCGACTACCGGGCCGCCATGAAGGTCTGGGAGCAGATCCGCCGCTTCGAGGAGCTGCGCGCGGCGAACGGCTCCGCCGACAACGTCACCGTCGTCAAGGAGGCCCTCGCCTCCCTCGGGCTGTGCCGCCGCGAGGTCCGCCCGCCGAGCCGCACGCTCCGGGAAGAGCAGCGCGCCGAGGTCGCCGCGATCGCCGCGGGGTGGTCGATATGACCGGCCGACTGCGTCCCGAGCAGCTCAGGAGCCACCAGTGGTACGGCGTCGAGGGACAGTTGCGCACCTGGTCGCACAACGCCCGGATGCGGCAGCTCGGTTACGAGGCCGAGGAGTACGAGGGCCGCCCGGTGATCGCCGTCCTGAACACCTGGTCCGACATCAACCCCTGCCACGTCCACCTGCGCGAGCGGGCCGAGGCGGTCAAGCGGGGCGTGTGGCAGGCCGGCGGCTTCCCGCTGGAGTTCCCGGTCGCCACGCTCTCCGAGACGTACCAGAAGCCGACCCCGATGCTCTACCGCAACCTGCTCGCGATGGAGACGGAGGAGCTGCTGCGGTCGTACCCCATCGACGCGGCGGTGCTGCTCGGCGGCTGCGACAAGTCGACGCCCGCGCTGCTCATGGGCGCGGCCTCGGCCGACGTACCGGCCCTCTTCGTGCCCGCGGGGCCGATGCTGCCGGGCCACTGGCGCGGCGAGACCCTAGGGTCCGGCACCGACATGTGGAAGTACTGGGACGAGCACCGCGCCGGCAATCTGACCGACTGCGAACTGCGGGAGCTTCAGGGCGGACTGGCGCGGTCGCCCGGGCACTGCATGACCATGGGGACCGCGTCGACCATGACCGCGGCGGCGGAGGCCCTCGGTATGACACTGCCGGGCGCCTCCTCGATCCCGGCCGTCGACTCCGGGCACGAGCGGATGGCCGCCGCCTCCGGGCGCCGTGCCGTGGAGCTCGCCTGGACCGCGCTCAAGCCGTCCCGGATCCTCACCCGTGAGGCGTTCGAGGACGCCGTCACCACGGTGCTCGGGCTCGGCGGCTCCACCAACGCCGTGATCCACCTCATCGCGATGGCGGGGCGCTGCCGGGTCGAGCTCACCCTCGACGACTTCGACCGGATCGCCCGCACCGTGCCGGTGCTCGCAAACGTCCGGCCCGGCGGACAGACCTACCTCATGGAGGACTTCCACTTCGCCGGAGGTCTGCCCGCCTTCCTCTCGCGGATCACCGACCTGCTGCACCTGGACCGGCCCACCGTCAACGGAACCCTGGGAGAGCAGATCGAGGGCGCCGTCGTCCACGACGACGACGTGATCCGCACCCGCGAGAACCCGGTCGCCGCCGAGGGCGGGGTCGCCGTGCTGCGCGGCAACCTCTGCCCCGACGGCGCGGTCATCAAGCACATCGCCGCCGAGCCGCACCTGCTCAAGCACACCGGTCCCGCGGTCGTCTTCGACGACTACAAGACCATGCAACGCACCATCAACGACCCCGGGCTGGACATCACCGCCGACAGCGTGCTGGTGCTGCGCAACTCGGGACCCAAGGGCGGCCCGGGCATGCCCGAGTACGGCATGCTGCCGATCCCCGACCGCCTGCTGAAGGAGGGCGTACGGGACATGGTCCGGATCTCCGACGCCCGGATGAGCGGTACGAGTTACGGTGCGTGCGCCCTGCACATCGCGCCCGAGTCGTACATCGGCGGCCCGCTCGCCCTGGTCCGCACCGGCGACTCGATCACCCTGGACGTCGAAGCCCGCACCCTCCACCTCAACGTCAGCGACGAGGAGTTGGAGAGCCGCCGCAAGGACTGGACCCCACCGCCCATTCGCCACGAGCGAGGCTACGGCGCCCTCTACAACGACCAGATCACTCAGGCCGACACAGGCTGCGACTTCGAGTTCCTGGCACGCCCGGGCACGGCCCCGGATCCGTACGCAGGCTGACTGCACCCACCCGAGGGGCGCGGGGAACCGCGCGCCCGGCCACAGCGCACCGCACCCGCCACGCCACCTCACGTGGCACCCACGCACAGCGAGAAAGCGCTTTCCGCGCCACGAAAGCAAGCCGTACCGAGATCGGAGACCCTGTCATGGCCCAAGCCGCAGCCGTGGCGAAACCGCCCGCGCCACCCCGGCGGCGCCGGGCCTCCGCCACGCCGCGCAGGCTCCCGTACCTGCTGATCGCACCGGCCGCCCTGCTCATGCTGGGGTTCATCGCCTACCCGGTCATCAGCGTCTTCTACTACAGCCTGCAGCACTACAACCCCACCAAGCCGTGGCGGAACGGCTACGCGGGCTTCGACAACTTCGTCCACGCCTTCACCGAGGACCCCGTCTTCTGGGACACGCTGGTCTTCAGCGCCAAGTGGGTCGTCGTCGAGGTCGGACTCCAGCTGCTGTTCGGCCTCGCCCTCGCCCTCATCGTCAACCAGACCTTCGTGGGCCGGGGCCTGGGACGCGCCCTGGTCTTCTCCCCGTGGGCCGTCTCCGGCGTGCTGACCTCCGCGATCTGGGTGCTGCTCTACAACTCCCAGACGGGCATCACCCGTTACCTCGCCGACATGGGCATCGGCTCCTACGGCACGAGCTGGCTGTCGGACACCTCCACGGTGTTCCCGGCGGCGGTCGTGGCCGACCTGTGGCGCGGCGTGCCGTTCTTCGCGATCCTCATCCTCGCCGACCTCCAGTCCGTCTCGAAGGACCTGTACGAGGCCGCCGAGGTCGACGGCGCCAGCCGCATCAAACAGTTCTGGCACATCACGCTGCCGCACCTGAAGGACGCCATCATCCTGTCCACGCTGCTGCGGGCGGTCTGGGAGTTCAACAACGTCGACCTGCTCTACACCCTGACCGGCGGTGGCCCAGCGGGCGAGACGACCACGCTGCCGCTGTACATCGCCAACACCTCCGTCGACGCCCACAACTTCGGCTACGCGTCGGCCCTGACCACGGTGGCGTTCGTGATCCTGCTCTTCTGTTCGATGGTCTACCTGCGGCTGAGCAAGTTCGGAGGCGAGAGCAAGTGAGCGTCAAGGAAGCCACCAAGGCCCTGCCCGCCCCCGTGCGCGACACCCCCGAACCGACCCGGCCCGTGAAGAGGAACCGCGCCTGGGACGAGGCACCCCGCTGGCAGATCTACCTGCCCCTGGGCATCTACCTGATCTTCACCCTCGTCCCCTTCTACTGGATCCTGCTCTTCTCACTGCGCCCGGCCGGCTCGACCTCGCTCGTGCCCTGGCCGATGACCTTCGACCACTTCGAGAAGGTCTGGACGGACCGCAGCTTCGGCACCTACTTCACCAACAGCGTGCTCGTCGGCGTCGCCACCCTGCTCATGACCACCCTTGTCGCGCTGGCCGGCGGGTACGCCCTGGCCCGGTTCGACTTCAAGGTCAAACGGGCGTTCATGCTGGCCCTGCTCTGCTCCCAGTTCGTGCCGGGCGCGCTGCTGCTGGTGCCGCTGTTCGAGATCTTCGCCGAACTACAGATGATCAACTCGCTGGGCAGTGTCATCCTCGCCGAGACGGTCTTCCAGCTGCCGCTGTCGATGATCCTCATCAGCAACTTCATCAAGAACGTGCCGTACTCCCTGGAGGAGGCGGCCTGGGTCGACGGCTGCAACCGCATGACGGCCTTCCGGATCGTGGTGCTGCCCCTGCTGCGGCCCGGTCTGATCGCCGTCGGCTCGTTCGCCTTCGTCCACTCCTGGAACCACTTCCTGTTCGCCCTGATGTTCCTGAACAACCAGGACAAGCAGACGATCCCCGTCGGCCTCAACTCCCTGATGAGCGCCGACAGCGTCGACCTGGGCGCGCTCGCCGCTGGCGGCATCATCGCGGCCGTGCCGGTGGTGATCGTGTTCGCCTTCATCCAGAAGTGGCTGATCACCGGATTCAGCGCGGGGGCGGTGAAGGGATGAGGGTCAGACAACTGACTGTCGTGGCCGGGTTGTTGGGGGTGCTCTGCGTGCCCGCGCACGCCGAGGCCCGGGACATCGGCCGCGACACCCTCCCCGCGAACGACGGCTGGGCCGCCGAGGGAGCGGGTACCACCGGAGGTGCGGCGGCCGACGCCGACCATGTGTACACGGTCACCGACCGGGCCAGGCTGGTCCGGGCCCTCGACGGCGGCAGCGACATCCCGAAGATCATCAAGATCGCCGGGACGATCGACGCCAACACCGACGACGACGGCGACCGGCTGGACTGCGCCGACTACGCCACCGGCGGCTATGCCCTGAAGAAGTACCTCGCCGCCTACGACCCCCGCACCTGGGGCTCCGCCAGGCCCGCCGGCCCCCAGGAGGAGGCCCGCCAGGCCTCCGCCGCCCGGCAGGCCGAGCGGATCGTGCTGCCCGTCGGCTCGAACACCACCATCATCGGCCTCGGCGACTCGGCCGTCCTGAAGGGCGCGAGCCTCCAGATCAAGAACGCGGACAACGTCATCGTCCGCAACCTCGACCTGCGCGACGCCTACGACTGCTTCCCCGTCTGGCAGCCGAACACCGGCGGCCTCGGCGACTGGAAGACGGCCTACGACAACATCTGGCTGACCGGCGCCACCCACGTGTGGGTGGACCACGTGACCCTGAGCGACAAGGGCCACCCGGACGCCGAGGAACCCACCCACTTCGCCCGCAACTACCTGCGCCACGACGGCCTGCTGGACATCACGAACGGCTCCGACCTGGTCACCGTCTCCTGGAGCCGCTTCGCCGGCCACGACAAGGCGATGCTGATCGGCAACAGTGACACAGCGACCGGCGACCGGGGCAGGCTCCGGGTCACCCTGCACCACAACGCCTTCGAGTCCGTCGTCCAGCGCGCCCCGCGCGTCCGCTTCGGCCAGGTGCACCTTTACAACAACCGTTACGACATCACCGGCGACGACCACCGCTACTCCCTCGGCGTCTCCACCGAGTCCAAGATCTACGCCGAGAACAACGCCTTCCACGCGCCCGGCCACGTGGAGGTCGCCGATCTGGTCAAGAGCTGGAACGGCAGCGCCCTGCACCAGAGCGGCACGCTCTTCAACGGCTTCCCGGTCGACCTGCTCGCGATCCACATTGCCTACAACTCCGGCAGTGAGCGCGACCTGACGGCCGACGTCGGCTGGACGCCCGCCCTGCACGGGCGCATCGACACTGCCCGGGAGGCCGACCGGGCGGTGGCCCGCGGCGCGGGTGCGGGGAGGATCCCATGACCGGTCGCATGATCGACTCCATGAGCGAACCCCTGAACGATCGCCCGAGCACGCCCCTGCCCGTCGTCCTCGCCGGAGCCCGCGGGCACGGCCGCTGGCACGTCGAGAACATCCGCCGCCTGCAGAAGAAGGGCATCGTCCGGCTCGCCGGGATCTGCGAGCTGACGCCGCTGAACCAGGAGGAACTGGGCGACCTGGGCACTCCCGAGCAGTCCGCCGACTTCGGCGCCCTGCTGGACGCCACCGGCGCCCGGGTCGCGGTGATCTGCACCCCGATCCCGACCCACACCGACCTCGCCCTCACGGCGGCCGAACGGGGGGTGCACCTCCTCCTGGAGAAGCCGCCCGCCCCCTCCTACGCCGAGTTCCGCCGGATGGCCGACGGGGTCGCCGCTGCCGGGGTCGTCTGCCAGATCGGCTTCCAGTCGCTGGGCTCGCACGCCCTGACGGCCGTCCGCGAGCTGATCGAGAAGGGCGCGATCGGCACGCTCGTCGGGCTCGGCGGCGCCGGTGCCTGGGTGCGCGACGAGGACTACTTCCGGCGGGCTCCCTGGGCGGGCAGACGGCGGCTGAACGGCGTCGACGTGATCGACGGGGCACTGACCAACCCCCTCGCCCACGCCGTCGCCACCGCCCTCGCCCTGGGTGGCAGCACCCGCGCCGAGGACGTCACCGGCATCGAGACCGAGCTGCTGCGCGCCAACGCCATCGAGTCCGACGACACCTCCTGCGTCCGGATCTCCACCGCGCAGGGCCACCCGGTCACCGTCGCCGCGACCCTGTGCGCCGAGCAGGCGGACGAGCCGTACGTGCTGGTGCACGGCAGCAGCGGCCGGATCACCTTCTGGTACAAGCAGGACCGCGTGCTGCTCCAGCGCGCGGGGCACGGCCCGGAGGAGTCCGAGCACGGCCGCACCGATCTGCTGGAGAACCTCGTCGACCACCTCACCACCGGCGCGGACCTGCTCGTCCCGCCGGACGAGACCGGCGCCTTCATGAAGGTCGTGGAGGCCATCCGCACCGCTCCCGACCCGGCTCCGCTGCCGGACACCGCCTGGCACCGCGTCCCCGGCGAGAACCGCCGGGTCGTGCCGGGCATCGGCGGACTCGTCGCGGCCGCCGCCGACACCCTCTCCCTCTACTCCGAGCTGGGCGCCCCCTGGGCGCCCCCGTCGAACGAGGTGAGCACCCGATGACCAGCAACGACACCGTGGTCCTGCGCGTCGCGGGCCGGCCGGTCGGCCGGTACGTCACCCGCCCGGAGCTGCCGGCCCGGCTCTCCCCGCGCCCCTATCTGCACCCCGTCACCACCCTGGCCGGCACGGCCGTGACCGAACTCGCCCCGGCCGACCACGCACACCACCTCGGCGTCGGTGTCGCCGTTCCCGACGTCGAGGGGTTCAACTTCTGGGGCGGGCGCACCTACGTCCGCGACCAGGGCCCCACCGAGCTCGACAACCACGGCGCGCAGCGGCACGTCGCCTTCCAGCTGCGCGACCCGGACGGCTTCGTGGAGGAGCTGCGCTGGGTGGGCGCGGGCGGCGAGCTGCTGCGCGAACGCCGGACGGTCGCGGCCACCGAACTCACCGACCGGGCCTGGGCGCTGGACCTCACGTTCTCCCTCACCAACGTCACCGGGAACCCGCTGTCGATCGGCAGCCCCGCGACCAACGGACGACCGGGCGCCGCCTACGGGGGCTTCTTCTGGCGGGCCCGCAAGGAGTCCTGCGCGCCGGAGGTCTTCACGGCCGCCGCCGACGGCGAGGAGAAGGTCCACGGCAACCCCGCCGACTGGCTCGCCCTGCGGGGTGCCACCTGGACACTGGTCTTCGCCGGCGCCACCGAACGGACCCGCCGCGACCCGTGGTTCGTGCGCACGGAGGAGTACCCGGGGGTCGGCTCCTCCCTGGCCCACGACCGACGGGTGCCGGTCCAGCCGGGCGAGACCGTCGTGCGCCGGGTGGTCACCGTCGTCGCCGACGGCCGCCTCGACCGAGATGCCGCGGCCTCCCTCGTCCGCAAGGCGGTGAGCCCGTGACCTCCGGCACCTACCGCAACCCGATCCTGAACGCCGACTGGTCCGACCCGGACGTCGTCCGCGTCGGCGACGACTTCTACCTGACCGCCTCCAGCTTCGGCCGCGCCCCCGGCCTGCCGCTGCTGCACTCCCGGGACCTGGTCAACTGGACCCTGGTCGGCCACGCCCTGGAACGTCTGGAGCCGGCCGAGGAGTTCGCGGCGCCCCGCCACGACTGCGGCGTCTGGGCCCCCTCCCTCAGGTACCACGACGAACGCTTCTGGATCTTCTGGGGCGACCCCGACCAGGGCCTCTTCCAGGTCAACGCCCCGGCGATCCGCGGCCCCTGGACCCGCCCGCACCTGCTGAAGGCGGGCAAGGGCCTGATCGACCCGTGCCCCCTGTGGGACGAGGAGACCGGCGAGGCCTACCTGGTCCATGCCTGGGCCAAGTCCCGCGCCGGCGTCAAGAACCGCCTCTCCGGCCACCGGATGCGCCCCGACGGCACCGGCCTCCTCGACGAGGGCAAGGTGATCGTCGACGGGGACCGCATACCCGGCTGGTTCACCCTCGAAGGCCCCAAGCTCTACCGCCACGACGGCTGGTTCTGGATCCTCGCCCCCGCCGGCGGCGTGGAGACCGGCTGGCAGGGCGCCTTCCGCTCCCGCGACTTCTTCGGGCCCTACGAGGAGAGAATCGTCCTGGAGCAGAAGGACACCGACGTCAACGGACCCCACCAGGGCGGCTGGGTGCGCACGCCGTCCGGGGAGGACTGGTTCCTGCACTTCCAGCAGCGCGGCGCCCACGGCCGGGTCGTCCACCTCCAGCCGATGCGCTGGGGTCCCGGGGGAGAGTGGCCGGTGATCGGGGACGACGGCGCCCCCGTCGCCGAGCACCGCCGCCCCGACCTGCTGCCGCAGCCGCCCGCCGCGCCCGCCACCGACGACGACTTCCCCGGCGGACGGTACGGCCGGCAGTGGCAGTGGACGGCCAACCCGGGCGAGGGCTGGGCGACCCAGCACTCCGGGGACGGGCTGCGGCTGACCTGCGTCCGCTCGCAGGACGCTCACGACCTGCGGAAACTGCCCCATGTGCTGACCCAGCGGCTGCCCGGCGCACCCTGTACCGCCGAAGTGGAGCTGCGGCTCGACAGCGACGAGCCCGGGGCCCGGGCCGGACTCGCGGTCCTCGGGGACGCGTTCGGCTGGATCGGACTCCAGCGCGGCACGGACGGCACGGTCCACCTCGTGCACCGGTTCGCCGAGGCCGTGGCGGAGGGCGAACGCGACGCCGCCCACCCCCGGCTCGCTCCGGAGGGCCGAGCCCGGCTGCGGATCGAGATCGGTGCGGGGGCACGCTGCCGCTTCTCCGCCGACGTCGGCGACGGCTTCCGGCCGTCGGGTCCCGTGTTCGCCGCCACCCCCTGGCGCTGGGTCGGCGCCCTGCTCGGCCTCTTCGCCCTCGCGCCCGCCGGACCGGGTCACGCGGGCGCCGCCACGTTCACGCACTTCCGGATCACCGACCGGTAAACAACCGCATCCGCACCTCCCTCACGCCTGTTGGAGCCGCAATGACGCACCTCCGTAGCAAGCGCTTGCCGAGACCGGGTGTCGCCCTGGCCGCCGTAGCCGGCCTGGTCGCCGCCCTGGGGCTGGGCGCGACCGGTGAGGCGAGGGCCGCCGAACCCGCCCGTGCCGCGACCCACACACCGGCGGCCGCCCGCTGGACCGACCAGGCCCACGGCTTCGCCTCGTTGGCCGGAGGCACCACGGGAGGTGCGGGCGGCAAGGTCGTCACGGTCACCGACCAGGCGTCGCTGGCCAAGTACGCGGCCGCCGAGGAGCCGTACGTCATCCGGGTGGCGGGCACGGTCGCCGTCCAGCCCTTCGGCTCGGACATCGTCGTCGCCTCGAACAAGACGATCATCGGCGTCGGCGACACCGGCGAGATCGTCCACGGCGAACTGCACCTCAAGCCCGGCACGCACAACGTCATCATCCGCAACCTGACGATCCGCGACTCCTACGTCGAGGGCGACTGGGACGGCAAGACCTCCGACTTCGACGCCATCCAGATGGACACCGTCCACCATGTCTGGATCGACCACAACCGCTTCACCCGCATGGGCGACGGTCTGCTCGACATCCGCAAGGACAGCCAGTACGTCACCGTCTCCTACAACCAGTTCGCCGATCACAACAAGGCGCTCGGGATCGGCTGGACGGACAACGTCCGGACCCAGATCACCATCGACCACAACTGGTTCACCGGCACGAAGCAGCGCAATCCCTCGGCGGACAACTGCGCCTACGCGCACCTCTACAACAACTACATGTCGGCACAGGTGGCCGACGGCGACCCCGTGTGGACGTACGGGAACTGGTCCCGGGGCCGCAGCAAGATGGTCATCGAGAACAGCTACTACGACCGGGTCCAGCACCCCTACCAGGCCGACACCACCGCGGAGTTGGTGGAGCGGGGGTCGATCCTGAGGAAGACGAGCGGGCGGACCGACGAGTGGGGTGCCGCTTTCGACCCGCGGGACTTCTACGACTACCGGCTCGATCCCGCCGCCGCGGTCCCCGCCCTGGTGAAGAAGTTCTCCGGTCCGCAGGGCCGGATCGGCGTGACCCTCGACGTCCCGGGCGCCTACCCGACCGTGCAGGCAGCCGTGGACGCCGTGCCCGACGGCAACGACGTGCCGGTGACGATCGCCGTCGCACCGGGCACCTACCGGGAGAAGGTGTTCATCCCGGCGAGCAAGCCGAAGATCCTGCTGCGGGGGACCGGGCGCGACCGCTCCGACACCGTCATCGTCCACAACACGCCCGCGGAGTACGGCGGCTCGACGGGCAGCGCCACCGTGCGGATCGCCGCCGACGACGTCACCGCCCGCAACCTCACCTTCAGCAACGACTTCGACGAGGCCGCGGTCGAACTGAAGGGCGAGCAGGCCCTGGCCATGAAGACGACCGGCGACCGGATCGTCTTCGAGGACACCGCCTTCCTCGGCAACCAGGACACCCTGATGACCGACAGTCCCAAGCTGAACCTGATCAGCCGGGTGTACGTCCGCGACTCGTACATCGAGGGCGACGTCGACTTCATCTACGGGCGGGCCACGACCGTGATCGAGCGGTCCGTGATCAAGGCGCTCAGCCGCGGGTCGACGACCAACAACGGGTGGGTCACCGCCGCTTCGACGTGGACGGGCAACCCGTACGGCTTCCTGATCACCCGCTCGAAGATCGTCAGCGACGCGCCGGCCGGGAGCTTCCACCTCGGCAGGCCCTGGCACCCGGGCGGCGAGCCGAACGCGGTGGGCCAGGTGCTGATCCGCGACACCCGGCTGCCCGCGGCGATCAAGTCCTCACCGTGGACGGACATGAGCGGCTTCTCGTGGAAGGACGCGCGCTTCACCGAACACCGCAACTACGGCCCGGGCGCGACGGTCACCGCCGATCGTCCGCAGATGAGCGACCGGGACGCGCGCTCCCACACCGTCACCGCCTACCTGGCGGGCAGCGACGGCTGGGCGCCGCACATCCGCCACTGACCCTCCACACCCTCAAGTTCCGCAGGATCCAGAAGAAGAGAGCCGACCAATGAAGATCAGCAATCGCACCAGCAGCAGAGGCGGGCGCCGGACCTCGGCCGCCGTCGCCCTGGGGGCCGTGCTCGCGCTGACCGCGACCGCCTGCGGCGACGACGGCAGCGGAGCGGGCGGCGACAAGGGTGCCGACGGAAGCGGCAAGGGCAAGATCGTCTTCTGGGACAACAACGGCGGCGTCCGCACCGAGATCTGGAAGGAGGTCATCGCCGACTTCGAGAAGGCCAACCCGGACATCAAGGTCGACTACGTCGGGATCGCCTCGACCGAGTACCAGTCGAAGGTCGACACCGCCATCCAGGGCGGCGGCCTGCCGGACGTCGGCGGCGTGGGCGCGGCGATGCTCGCGGGGTTCGCCGCACAGGGCGCGCTGGAGCCGCTCGACGAGCGACTCGGCACATCGTCGCTGAACGGCAAGCTCAACAAGGACATGGTCGAGTCGCTGAAGGCCGCCGGGGGCGGGGACGACAAGCTGTACTCGATCCCCACCTCCGCGAACAACGGTGTGCTGTACTACCGCACCGATCTGTTCCAGAAGGCGGGGCTCCAGGAGCCGACGACGTGGGACCGCTTCTACGAGGCCGCGAAGAAGCTGACGAACGCGGACAAGAACGAGTTCGGCTACACCATCCGCGGGGGTGCGGGTTCCATCGCCCAGGCCCTGGACGCGATGTACGGGCAGTCCGGTATCACGTCGTTCTGGGATTCCAGCGGTGACAAGACCACGGTCAACGACCCCAAGAACGTCGCGGCGCTGGAGAAGTACGCGGGGCTGTACAAGAAGGTCACTCCGGCCGCCGACCTCAACAACGACTTCACCAAGATGGTCGCGCAGTGGGATTCCGGCACCATCGGAATGCTGAACCACAACCTGGGGTCGTACCAGGACCACGTGAAGGCGCTCGGGGCCGAGAAGTTCCGGGGCATTCCGCAGCCGATCGGTGCCGGCGGCAAGCGGGTGCAGGTGTCCAACCCGGTGGACGGCCTGGGGCTGTTCAAGAGCGGCAAGAACAAGGACGCCGCCTGGAAGTTCATCGAGTTCGCCACGTCCAGGGCGGAGAACTCGAAGTTCAACGAGGCGGCGGGGCAGGTGCCGTCGAACACGGACGCGGCGAAGGACCCGTGGATCTCGAAGGCCGAGCCCACGAAGCTGGCCGCCGACGCGTTGTCGGACGGGTCGACGACGATCGTGCAGCTGCCCTACTACCTGCCGGACTGGAACACGATTTCCAAGGCGGACAACGAGCCGAACTTCCAGAAGGTGCTGCTGGGGAAGATGAGCGCGAAGGAGTTCCTGGACACGATGGCCGACCAGCTGAACGCCGCGCAGGAGGAATGGAACCAGCAGAACGGCTAGTTCTGGCTGTCGCCGTGAGGCGGCCCGTGGTTTTCAGGGTGCGGGCCGCCCGTGGTTGTTCGCGCAGTTCCCCGCGCCCCTGAGGTGCGACAGCCATCCCCGTTGAAAGGAACTCTGCGTGTCTCTCAGTCGTAGACAGGTCGCTGTCGCCGCGGCCGCCGTGCCGTTGGCCTACTCCATGGCCGGAACCGCTCACGCCGGCGCACGTCGCCATCCCACCCTCTATATCGCCGGTGATTCCACCGCCGCGCAGAAGTACGCCGATGCCGCGCCCGAGACCGGGTGGGGCATGGCGATTCCGTTCTTCTTGCACAACTCCCGGCTCGCCGTCTCCAACCACGCCGTGAACGGGCGGAGTTCGAAGAGTTTCGTGGACGAGGGGCGGCTGAAGGGGATCCTGTCCGTCATCCGGCCCGGGGACCTGCTGCTCGTGCAGTTCGGTCACAACGACGAGAAGCGGGAAGACCCCACCCGGTACACCGAGCCCTGGTCGACGTATCAGGAGTATCTGCGGATGTACCTCGACGGCGCCCGGGCGCGTGGGGCGCGGCCCGTGCTCGCCACCTCCGTGGAACGCCGGCGGTTCGACGCCGCCGGGAAGGCCCTGCCGACCCACGGGGAGTACCCGGCGGCCATGCGGGCCCTCGCCGCCGAGGAGCGGGTCGCGCTGCTCGACGTCCAGGCGCTGTCCCTCGCCCTGTGGCAGCGGCTCGGGGTCGAGGAGACCAAGAAGTACTTCAACTGGACGGCGACCGAGCAGGACAACACGCACTTCAACCCGCCCGGGGCCATCGAGGTGGCCCGGCTCGTGGCGCGGGAGCTGCTGCGCACCCGGGTGCTCGGGCCGCGTGACGTGCGGCGGCTGGACGAGCGGATTCCCGAGTCCTGGATCGCCTGGCCGGAACCGGCCGCGTAACACCCCTCGACGAAGAAGGAAGAGAGCCGCACCATGAACGCACCGAAGTGTCATGATCATGCCATCGCGAGAGCCGCCCTGCTCCTCGGCTGCACCGCCCTCGTGCTGTCCCTGAGCGGCACCGGAGCCCAGGCCCAGCCCCGGGACATCGCGCGCCAGACCCTCGGAGCAGGCGACGGATGGGGCTCCCACGGCACCGGCACCACCGGCGGAGCGGCGGCCGACGCGCAGCACGTCTACACCGTCACCACCTGGGAGCAGTTCAGGGCCGCGCTGAAGGACGGCGGGACCGCACCCAGGGTCATCAAGGTCAAGGGCGTCATCGACGCCGTCTCCCAGGGCTGCGACGCGTTCGCGGCCGAGGGGTACGACTTCCGGGAGTACCTCGCCGCCTACGACCCCGCCGTCTGGGGCCACGACAAGCCGGTCAGCGGTGAGCAGGAGGACCTGCGGGCCGCGTCCGCCGCCGCGCAGGACAAGGCCATCAAGGCGAGCGTGCCCGCCAACACCACCATCGTGGGCGTCGGCAAGGGCTCCGGGATCCGCGGCGGCAGTCTGCAGATCAGAGGCGTGGACAACGTCATCGTCCGCAATCTCGCCTTCGAGGCCCCGATCGACTGCTTCCCGCAGTGGGACCCCACCGACGACAACGGGACCGGCGCCTGGAACAGCGAGTACGACGGGATCGTGGTCTACGGCTCCACACACGTGTGGGTCGACCACAACACGCTGACCGACGGCCGCTACCCCGACAGCTCGCTGCCCTCCTACTTCGGCAAGACCTACCAGCAGCACGACGGGCTGCTCGACATCGTGCGCGGCTCCGACCACGTCACCGTGTCCTGGAACGCGTTCAAGGACCACGACAAGACCATGCTGATCGGCAACAGTGACAGCGCCACCGCCGACGACACCGGGAAGCTGAAGGTCACGCTGCACCATAACCGCTTCGAGGGCATCGTCGAGCGGGCGCCGCGGGTGCGGTTCGGGCAGGTCGACTCGTACAACAACCACTTCGTGGTCACCAAGGGCCAGAAGTGGGGCTACGTCTACGGCATCGGCAAGGAGTCCCGGCTCGTCGCCGAGCACAACGCGTTCACGCTGGCGCGGGGCATCAGCCCGGCGAAGATCCTCAAGAAGTGGAACGAGGCGCCGGTCACCGCGGGTTCCAACATCGTCAACGGCAAGGCGGTCGACCTGATCGCCGTGCACAACGCGGAGATCCCCGGGGAGGCGCTCCAGTCGGGCGCCGGCTGGACGCCGAGCCTGCGCGCGGACGTCGACCCGGCGAAGGCAGTCCCGGGCATCGTCGACGCCCGGGCGGGCGCCGGCCGCCTCTGCTGATCCACCCCAACCGGCCGGGGCGGCCCGCATCGCACCCCCGCCCCTGGGTGCGCCCGCCCCGGCCCCTTCCCACCCCGCACCCGCCGCACCGCGAAGGAGCAGCCGCATGCTCTCGCAGTCCGACCCTTCCTCCCTCTCCCGCCGGGGGTTCCTCGCCGCGAGCACCGCGGCGGGCACCCTCCTCGGCCTCGCCCCCGGCCCCGCGCGGGCCGGCACCCGATCGCGGCCGTTCTGCCGGTACGGATCGCCCGCCGCGCGCCGCGATCCCCGGACCCTGTACGTCCACCCGGACGGAGCCGGTGACTTCACCACGGTCCGGGACGCCGTGGCCGCCGCCGACGGCGGCGGATACACGCTGGTCATCGCGCCGGGCGTCTACCGGCAGACCGTCGCCGTCGACCGCACCCGCACCGGGATGACCTGGGTCGGGGCGAGCGAGGACCCCGGTGACGTCGTGATCGTGTACGACAACGCGGCCGGAACGCCCAAGCCCGGTGGCGGCACCCACGGCACCACCGGCTCGGCCACCGCCACCGTCCAGGCCGACGGCTTCACCGCCCGCTGGATCACTTTCGCCAACGAATGGCTGCGCGCCGACCACCCCGGGACCACCGGCACCCAGGCCGTCGCCCTCAAGGTCCAGGGCGACCGCTCCGCCTTCCACCACTGCCGGTTCCTCGGCCACCAGGACACCCTGTACGCCGACTCCATGGCCCTCGGCACTTTCGCCCGCCAGTACTTCACCCACTGCTACGCCGAGGGCGACGTCGACTTCGTCTTCGGACGGGCGACCGCCGTCTTCGACCGGTGCCACTTCCGGACCCTGTCGAGGACCGACCTGGCCGGCGCCCCCTACGGGTTCGTCTTCGCTCCCTCGACCGCCGGTGCCAATCCGCTCGGCTACCTGGTGACCCGCAGTAGCGTCAGCAGCGAGGCACCCGACGGCTACTACAAACTGGCCCGGCCCTGGGTGCCCAGCTCCGACACCACCGCCCGCCCCATGCTCACCGTGCGGGACACCCGGCTCGGGCCGGGCATCGACGCGGTCGCGCCCTACGCCACCATGCGCGACGCCCACCCCTGGCAGAACCAGCGCTTCGCCGAGTACCGCAACACCGGCCCGGGCGCCGAGATCACCGTCCCCGAGAACCGGCCACAGCTCACCCCCCGGCAGGCCCGCTCCGCGACCCGCGCCGCCTGGCTGGGCGACTGGCGGCCGTATGCGTAGGGCCGCCGTGCTCCTCCTCGGCCTCTGCCCGCTCTGGCCGGCCGCACCGGCCTCCGCCGCCGAACGTGCCCCTGCCGGCCGCGCCCCCACCGGCTGGGCCTCGGCCGGCCCCGGCACGACCGGCGGGGCGGGCGGCGGCCGCACCTGGACGGTGGACACGCGGGCCGAACTCAAGGCCGCCCTCACCAACGACGGCGAGCCGACCGAACTCGGCCTCGGCGGCGACGTCGGCTGGAACCCCGCCCGGCGTTCCGACCACCGCGTCCTCACCTCCCCGACGGCCGTCGAGCGATACGTACTGCGGCACGCCGGAGCCGGGAGGCCGCATGAACGCCCATGACGCGCTCAGGCGACGGACGTTCGTGGCCGGGGCGGGGGCCGCGCTGCTGGCCGGGGGAGCGGTGAGCGGGGCACAGGCGGCGGTCGTGGACGGTCCGCTGCCCGATTTCCACCCGGCACTCAAGGACGCCCTGACCTTCCCGCTGGCCTGGGGCCGCTCCCCGATCCGCGACTTCCGCGCCTGGCGGCGGGCCGCCCGCGCCACCGTCGAGGAGCACCTCCTCGTCGAGCGGCAGGACGGGACGCCGTACGCACCGGAGTTCACCAGCCGCTCCCGGACGCGGGAGTACACCCGCGAGCTGGTGACCGTCTCCCTCACCCGCTACGAACGGGTCCGCGGCGCCCTGCTCACCCCGCACGGCCGCGGGCCCTTCCCCGCGGTGCTGCTCCTGCACGACCACGGCTCCCGGTTCGACATCGGCAAGGAGAAACTCGTCCGGCCCTGGTACGACGACACCCGTCTCGCCTCCGCCCGCGCCTGGGCGGACAAGTACTTCAGCGGACGGTTCGTCGGCGACGAACTGGCCCGGCGGGGCTACGTGGTGCTCTGCCTGGACGCCCTGGGATGGGGTGACCGCGGGCCCCTCGCCTACGAGCAGCAGCAGGCGCTGGCCGCCAACTTCTTCAACCTCGGCTCCTCGCTCGCCGGGCTCATGGCCAGGGAGGACCAGCGGGCCGCCGCCTTCCTGGCGGGACTCGACCGGGTGGACGCCCGGCGGGTCGCGGCCGTCGGCTTCTCCATGGGCGCCTACCGGGCCTGGCAGACCGCCGCCCTCAGCGACCACGTCGCGGCCGCCGCGAGCATGTGCTGGATGACCGGCCTGAAGGAGATGATGGTGCCCGGCAACAACACGCTGCGCGGGCAGTCGGCGTACTGCATGCTCCACCCCGGCCTCGCCCGGCACCTCGACATCCCGGACGTGGCGAGCATCGCCGCCCCCAGGCCGATGCTGTTCTTCGACGGCGGACTCGACACGCTGTTCCCGGCCGAGGGCGTGCGGATCGCCTACGACAGGCTGCGTGCCGTCTGGCGCTCGCACCACGCCGAGGAGCGGATACGGACGAAGACGTGGCCGGAGCTCGGCCACGTCTTCACCGCACCCATGCAGGACGAGGTCGTCAGCTGGCTCGACGACGTCCTGTGAGGCTCACCGCCGCACCGGCTCGATGCCCTCCAGCGTCGGCACCACCGGCTTGATGCTGCCGTCGGCCGCGAACTCCATGCGGTCGATGGTCGTCTCGCGGTGCATGCCGTCGCCGCCCGGCCGGCCGGGCCCGTTGAGGGCGAAGCGGTGGTACACGGCGTACCAGTCGTCGGTGCCGGGGGTGTTCACCACCGAGTGGTGACCGGTGCCGAGGATGCCGTACTCGGGCCGCTTCTCAAGGATCGTCCCGCGCTTGGTCCACGGGCCGAGCGGGGACGGCCCCGTCGCGTACGCCACGTGGTAGTTCTCGCTGCGGGTGTCGTCCTCCGACCACATGAAGTAGTACGTGCCCTTCCGCTTGATCACGAAGGAACCCTCGCGGAAGTTGTCCGGGGTGATGTCCCGCACCTTCGACGCGTCGAAGGACACCATGTCGTCGTCCAGCGGCACCACGTACCCGTGGCCGTTGCCCCAGTACAGGTAGGCCTGGCCGTCGTCGTCCGTGAAGACCGCCGGGTCGATCATCTGGCCCTTCAGCGAACCGCCCTTGGCGACCAGGGGCTTGCCGAGCGCGTCCTTGAAGGGACCGGCGGGGGAGTCCGCCACCGCCACGCCGATCTGCTGTTCGGCGCAGAAGTAGAAGTAGTACTTGCCGTCCCGCTCGGCGATCGCGGGTGCCCAGGCGTTCTTGTCGGCCCAGGTCACGTCCGGCCCGAGGTCGAGGATGACGCCGTGGTCCTTCCAGTTGACCAGGTCCTTCGACGAGTACGCCTTGAACCGGGTGCCGCTCCAGCCCGGGAAGCCGTCCGTGGTCGGGTAGATCCAGTACCTGCCGTCGAGATAGTGCACGTCGGGGTCGGCGTTCAGGCCGGGGAGCAGCGGGCTGCGGGTGCGGACCGCCTCGACCGTCCAGGTGCGCTTGGTGCCGTCGGCGGCCGTGACCGTGTACTTCTGCGGCTTGCGGAAGTCGCGGCGCGTACCGGACTTCGGGCTCAGCGTGGCACCCTCACCCACCCAGAGCTTCGGGGCGAGGCCCCGCAGATCGGCCTTGGGCTCCATCGGCAGCACGACCTTCGAGGCGCTGTCGGTGACGATCGCATAGCCCTTCTGGTGCTTGGCCGTCGCGTCCGTCACCGAGGTGGGGGTGGACGGGTAGGCGGCCAGCAGCCGGTCGTACTCCTGCTGCGTCACCGGGAGCACCGTTCCGTGCCGGGGGCTCGCCGGGAGCTGGTAGTTCGTGGACGGGGTCCACTTGCCGGATGCGAGGTCGGTGGTCTCGAAGGGGAGGTAGCCGCGGCCGCCGTACTCGTCGATGAACAGGTACCACTTCTTCTCGGTGTTCGACTTGAACACCGTCGGGCCCTCGCCCCGGTCCATCGCGCCCTTGCCGATGCAGTCGGCCACGAAGTCGTACGTCGTCGAGGTCAGGGAGGTGGACTTCTCGCCGGTGATGAACTTCGAGCAGGGGCTGGAGGAGCCGGGGTCGCGCTCGTCCTTGGTGTAGCGGTAGTACTCGTCCTTGTACTTCACGACCGTGGAGTCGATCACCGAGTAGCCGGGGTCGTTCCAGATCTTCGGCTCGCTGAAGGTCCGGAAGTCCTTCGTGGTCGCGTACAGCATCTTGTTGTACGTGTCGCCCTTGTGCTCCGGGTCGTCCTCGGCGTACAGCTTCGACGCCCAGAAGACGACGTACGCGTCGAGCTCGTCGTCCCAGTAGGCCTCCGGGGCCCAGGTGTTGCCCGCGCTGTCCGGGGAGACCTTCACCAGGCGCTGGTCGGTCCAGTGGACCAGGTCCGTGGACTCCCAGACCATGATCGACTTGCTGCCGTGCCGCTGGACCTGGTCCCAGCTGCCGCTGGAGTTCTGGTACATCCGCAGGTCGGTGGCGATCAGGTAGAACTTGTCGCCCTCGGGTGAGCGGATGACGAACGGGTCGCGCAGGCCCTTCTCGCCGATCGTGGACGTCAGCACCGGTTGGCCGGCGTTCAGCTCGCGCCAGTGCAGCGGGTCGTTGCCGCGGCTGAGGGCGTAGCGGATCTGCTCGCCGTCGGCGGTGCCCTCGCCGGTGAAGTAGGCGAAGAGATAGCCGGCGTACTTGCTGTGCTTCACGGGTGGGGCTCCGGGGTCTGCGGTGCTGGGCGGTGCCGTGAGGAGGGTCATGAGGAGGCCGGTCAGGGCCAGGAAGGGGAGCAGGAGCGTGCGGGCGATGCGGGGGCGCATGACACTTCCTGTCGGAGTGTGGGGGATTCTGTTGGATAGCGGCCCTCGGAGTTTCACCGGAGGGACGCAGGGCGTCAACGGGTCGGCGTGAGGCCCGTGGTTCCGAAACTTTCGGAACGGCGGCGCCTCCGGTGCACGTGACGGCGGCAACCCTTTCCGGCGCGGCGGCGACTGACGGACGGGAAACGGGCCGGAGCGGGCCCCTCCGAACCGTTTCCGTCCCCGCCCCCCAGGAAAGGAACGCTCCGTGCCGCCGAGCACCGGACGCCGTCGCAGCACCCGTACGCTCTCCATCGCCGCGGCCGTGGCCTGTGCCGCCGGGGCCGGCGGTGTCTACCTCGGTCTGACGACCGGCGGCGCACGGGCCGCCTCGACGACGGTCACCGTCTCCACCGCGGCCCAGCTCGCCGCGGCCGTGCGGAACGCCACCGCCGGCACCGTGATCCAGGTCCGCGGCGGCACCTACCGTCCGGCCGCCACCCTGGAGTCCAGCGCGAACGGCACCGTTTCGGCGCCCATCACCCTGCGGGCGTACGCCGGGGAGAAGGTGCGGATCGACGGATCCCGACTGCCCCCCGGCTCCTGGCTGGCCGGGATAGCCGGTGATCACTGGACCGTCCAGGACCTGGCCTTCGTCAACGCCCCGGCCCAAGGGTTCGTCGCCACCTCCTCGGTGGGCGGGGTCTTCAGGAACCTGGTCACCGCGGACAACGGCGACTCCGGCTTCACCCTGCGCGGCGACGGCACCACCGGCAACCTCGTGCAGAACCTGGACAGCCACGGCAACCACGACCCGGCCGGCCGCGGCCGGAACGCCGACGGCATCGCGGTCAAGTTCGGCTCCGGCACCGGAAACAGGATCATCGGGGCCCGGCTGTACGGCAACGCCGACGACGGCCTCGACCTGTGGCAGTTCTCCTCGCCGGTGGCCATCGAGGACTCCTGGGCCTTCGGCAACGGCGAGGACCGCCGGCCCGACACGGCCTTCGAGGGCAACGGCAACGGCTTCGAGCTGGGTGGCGGGGGCGCGTCCGCCGCCCACGTCGTCACCGGCAACGCGGCCTGGGACAACACGCGGCACGGCTTCACCGGGAACTCCAACACCGGCGCCGTCGCCCTGCACCGCAACACCGCCTACGCCAATGCCGGGAGGGGCTTCTCCTTCGCCACCGGCAGCGCCCGCCTGGGCGGGAACCTCGCCGCCGGCGACAAGGGCGGAGCGGTGCGGCTCGGCCCCTCGGCGGTCTCCGCCGGCAACACCTGGGACAGCGGCATCGCCACCCCGCCCTTCCGGGCGACGGACGCGGCCGGCGCGGACGGTCCCCGCCGGGCGGACGGCTCCCTGCCCAGGACGACGTTCCTGACGACCGGCTCCACGGCCGTCGGCTCGACGATGGAGTGAGGCCGCGCCCGTGCGCATGGCGACGCCCCCGTCGGTGCGAAGCGACGGGGGCGTCTGGCCGACCGGCCGAGGGGGGCTCGGCCGGTACCGTCCGGCCGTCCGGAGGGGGGCTCCGGAGGGCCGAGGTGCCGGGACGTCCGGCTGGGGGGCCGGACACCCGGCGTTCCGGTGGGCCCAAGGGGGGACGAGGGCCAACCGGAGTCACAGGGGGGCAGTGCCTACGAGTAGCTGATGTCGGAGGCCTTGAACTTGCAGCTCCTGCCGTCCGGACCGGGCGGCGTCAGCTCCTTGGGCTCCTTGCCCGTGTTGTTGCCCTCGAAGCGCACACACGTCTTGATCTTCTTCTTGCTGTCGCCGTGGATGCGGATCTTCGACAGCGCCGCGGTGTCGCCGTAGTTGGCGTTCACGCCGACGATCGAGTTCATCGGAGCCGTCACGTCGATGTCGCTGAGCACGATCGTGCGCTTGTACTGCGTCTTGCAGTTGCCGCAGGAGCGGACCAGCTTGCCGGCGTTGCGTACCTGGAAGCCCGACACGTTCAGCGTGCCGGCGCCGTTGAACTGAAGAACCTTGTCGTCGGCGTTCTTCGCGCCGCCGCCGATCACCTTGTACACCGCGGAGGAGGACTTGCCCTTGAAGCTGGCCGCGTCCTCGCCGACGTCCGTCCACCATACGTTCTGCAGCGTGCAACTGCCCTTGCAGTGCACACCGTCCGCCGCGGGAGTGCCGATGACGACGTTCTTCAGGACCGCACCGTCGGCCAGCTCGAAGATCGGGTCCTGGCCCTCGTCCTGGTTGTCCTGACCGAGCGCGCCGGTGCCGTAGAACATCTTCATCCCGCCGTCGCGCACACCGGAGACCGGGATGGTCTTCGACACGGGCGTCTTGCCCTTGTCCGTGGGCCAGGAGGACGCGGCGCCCGCCGTCGACAGCATCGACGTGGTGACGACCGCCGCTCCCGTGATGCCGAACGCGGACACCGCGGCGATCACCGTCCGCCGCTTGGTGACGCTGCGGCGGTGGCGGACGCGCTGTTCTGCTGGTGCAGTCATGTACCGATTCCTCAGATGGGTGACCTTGCGCCTGGTGGTCGTCACCGGTGAGGAAAGGGTTGCCGCGTCTCCAGAACTTTTTCACGGGCCGCCGTCGCCGTCTTCCGCGGCGGCGAAGGAACCGCCCACCGACAGCTGCCGCGAACCGGCGGCGGCCGTCACCGCGTAGCGGTCCCCGCCCGCGTCGCGGCCGCCGCGGGCGTGGTCGAACTGCCCCGCGAACACCCACTCGCCCGCCGGGACCGTACGGCCCTCCTTGAGGGTCCAGGTGTAGACGAGGAAGCCGTCCCGCTCGGCCACCGCGAGGGTGAAGTCGGTCTCGGGCAGGGAGCGCCACGCGCCCGCGTCGGAGACCCCACCGGTCTGTGCCACCTTCAAGCGCACGGTCAGAGCGGTCAGTTGCTCGCGGGTCCTGAGGGTGATGTTGCTCTGCGCCCAGAAGTCGTTGCTGTGCGGGTCGACCGAACCGTCCGACCACAGTGGCCCCTCCTCGGTGGGGGCGGCGGACGGCCGCTCGGCGGCCGGGGCGCTCGGCGTCCTCGACGGCGGCGGGTTCGACGCGCGGCGCTCGGGCGACCGGCTCGGCGACGGCTCCACCGGAGCCGGAGGCGCGGGCGCCCGGCTCGTCGCCTCGGGGGACGGCGTGGGCGTCGCCGACGTGGCCACTTCCTGCTGCCGCGGGGCGGTTTCGTCCTTCACCGCCGATGCCACCGCGTAACCGCCCACCGCCAGGACGCCGGCGACCGCGGCCGTCGCACCGGCCACCCGCATCCAGCCGAACACCGGCGGACGCGTCGCCCGGTGGCCGGCAACGGCCGGACCGGCCATGCCGCGTTCGACCCGGGCCAGCATGCGCTCCCGGTCGGGCTCGTGCGCCCCGGCCGCCTCGTGCAGCCGGGCGCGCACCTCCTCGTGCACGTCCCGCCGCATGCTCATCGGTCCCTCCCTCCGCCCTCACCGGTGCGCACGCCCTCCACGGCGGGCGAGCAGCGCGGAGCACCCAGCGTCGCGTGCATCCGCTGGGGCACGCCCCGCGTCCCCAGCAACCGCTGGAGTTCGGCCATTCCCTTCGAGGTCTGGCTCTTCACCGTACCCACCGAGACGCCGAGGGCGAGCGCGGTGTCCTTCTCCGACAGGTCGAACGCGTGCCGCAGCACCACACAGGCCCGCTTGCGGAACGGCAGCCTGCGCAACGCCTCCTGCACGTCGACCATGCCCGCGATGTCCGGGTTCTCGGTGTTCTCCTCGCGCTGCGACCAGAACAGCGCGATGCGCCGCCGCTCGCGCACCGCGCTGCGGATGCGGGTGCGGGCCAGGTTGGCGACCACGCCGCGCGCGTACGCCACCGGATGGTCGGCCGCGCGCACCCGGTCCCAGCGGTGCCACAGCGCCAGCAAGGCGTCCGCCGCCAGGTCGTCGGCGGTGTCCGACTCACCCGTCAGCAGGTAGGCCAGACGCGACAGTTCGGCGTAGTGACGCTCGAAGAAGGCGTGGAACTCCACGGAGGCGGCGTCGTCGACGACTGTGCCCACGGGCGACCTCTCCTCGCAGCGGCTGCGGGCGCTCCCGGCCGGGGCGCCTTGTGGCTGTCATGTAGATGACATGTGATCATCCGGGAGAGGCCCGGACGAGATCGGGAAGCGTAGCAGCGATCGTCGGATGGTTCGTACGGAGCTTCGAACGTCGTATGGCGGGCCGGACTTCGATTTCGTAACACGAACAAAACCTGAACGTGGTTCAACGCGACGAAAATCCAGCCAGCACCCGCACACCGATCACCCAGGCATCAAGGAGCACGCGCCATGTCCGAATCGCAGAAGGTGGCCGATCGGTCCGACGCCGCGCCACCGGCGGCGAACAGCGTCGACCGGTTCTTCAAGATCTCCGAGCGGGGGTCCACCTTCGGCCGGGAGATCCGCGGCGGCTTCGCCACGTTCTTCACGATGGCCTACATCCTTGTCCTGAATCCCATCATCCTGGGCAGCGCGAAGGACAAGTTCGGGCACCAGCTGGACGCCGTCCAACTCACCACCGCCACCGCCCTGGTGGCCGCCGTCATGACGATCATCATGGGCGTCGGCGGCAACCTGCCCCTGGCGCTCGCCGCCGGACTCGGCCTGAACGCCGTGGTGGCGTTCCAGATCGCCCCGCTGATGAGCTGGGACGACGCGATGGGTCTGATCGTCCTCGAAGGCCTGCTGATCTGCGTGCTGGTGGTGACCGGTCTGCGCGAGGCCGTCATGCATGCGATACCCCAGCCGCTCAAGCAGGCGATCAGCGTGGGCATCGGCCTGTTCATCGCCTTCATCGGCTTCGTCGACGCCGGGTTCGTCAGCCGCATCCCGGACGCCGCCAACAGCACCGTCCCCGTTCAGCTGGGTGGCACCGGCACGCTCGCCGGCTGGCCGATGCTCGTCTTCTGCCTCGGCGTGCTGCTGACGATCGGACTGCTCGCCCGCAAGGTCAAGGGCGCCATCCTGATCAGCATCGTCACCATGACCGCGCTGGCGATCGTGATCAACTCCCTCGCCGACATCAAGTCCTGGGGCCTGACCACACCCTCCTGGCCGGAGCGGCTCGTCGACACCCCCGACTTCGGACTCATCGGCGACTTCGACCTGTTCGGCGCCTTCAGCGCCCCCGGCGTCGGCGTCATCACCGTCGTCCTGCTGATCTTCACCCTGATCCTGTCCGACTTCTTCGACACCATGGGCACGGTCGTCGGCATCAGCGCCGAGGCCGGGTTGCTCGACGAGGAGGGCAAGGTCCCGAACCTCGGCCGGGTGCTGCTCATCGACGGTGCCGCCGCGGTCGCCGGCGGTGCGGGCTCCGCCTCCTCGGCGACCTCCTACATCGAGTCCGCCGCCGGTGTCGGCGAGGGCTCGCGCACAGGCTTCTCCAACCTCGTCACCGGCGGCCTGTTCGGCCTCGCGCTGTTCCTGACCCCGCTGCTCACCATCGTCCCGCTCCAGGCGGCCGCCCCCGCCCTGGTAGCCGTCGGCTTCCTGATGATGACCCAGGTCAAGCACATCGACTGGGACCGCTACGACATCGCCATCCCCGCGTTCCTCACCATCGCCGTGATGCCGTTCACCTACTCCATCACCAACGGCATCGGCGCCGGCTTCCTCGCCTACGTCGTCATCAAGACCGTCCTCGGCAAGGCCAAGGAGGTCCACTGGCTGCTCTGGGGGACCTCGGCGCTGTTCCTCGTGTACTTCGCGATCGACCCGATCGAGCAGCTCCTCGGAGCGAAGTGACGCCGGGCGGCCGGTGACACGAGGACGGGCCGCCCCCGGGGGGAAGGGGGCGGCCCGTCTCGTCTGTACAGACGGCTTATCGGCGTCGGAGGTTCAGTTCTTCAACGCCGCTTGCATCATCGCCTTGGCGACCGGAGCCGCCAGGCCGTTGCCACTGACCTCCGAGCGGGCCGCGTCCGACTGCTCGACCATGACCGCCACGGCGACCTCCTTGCCCGACGAGTCGGACTTGCCGTACGAGGTGAACCAGGCGTACGGCACCTGGCTGTTGTTCTCGCCGTGCTGGGCCGTGCCCGTCTTGCCGCCCACGGTCGCGCCCGGCACCTGGGCGTTCGTGCCCGTGCCCTTGCTCACGACCGTCTCCATCGCCGACTGGAGCTGCTCGGCGGTCGAGGAGCTGACGATCTCCTTGCTGCCCGCCTCGTCGTCGTAGTCCCGCAGCACGTCACCGCCGCTGTCCGTGATCTGGGAGACCATATGCGGCGACACCAGCTTGCCGCCGTTGGCTATGGCAGCAGACACCATGGCCATCTGGAGCGGTGTGGCGGTGACGTCGAACTGGCCGATGCCCGTCAGGGCCGTCTGCGACGGGTCCATGTCCGACGGGTACACACTCGTGTAGGCCCGGACCGGCACGTCCAGCTCGTCGTCGTTGAAGCCGAACTTGTCGGCCATCGCCTTCACCTTGTCCTGGCCCAGCTTCACGGCCATCTTCGCGAAGACGTTGTTGCACGAGTACTCCAGCGCCGTGCGGATCGTGGCGTTCGTGCAGGGCGCGTTCGGGTTCTCGTTCGTCAGGTCCCGGCTGGTGCCCGGCAGCGTGTACGGATCCGGGCTGTCCGTCCGCTCGTCCACCGACGAGTACAGCCCGTCCTCCAGCGCGGCCGCCGCCACGACCAGCTTGAACGTCGAACCGGGCGGCAGCGGCTGCCGCAGCGCACGGTTGACCAGCGGCTTCTCGGGGTCCGTGGTCAGCTTCTGCCACGCCGCCCCCGCGGTGTTGGCGTCGGTCAGCGAGGACGGGTCGTACGAGGGCGTCGACACCACCGCGAGGATCTTCCCGGTCTTCGGATCGACGGCGACGGCACCGCCCTTCTTGTCGCCGAGTGCCTTGTAGGCCGCCTTCTGCACGTCCGGGTCGATGGTCGTGACCACGTTGCCCGGCTCGGCCCGCTGGTTGGTGAGCGTGTCCATCACGGACTTCAGCCGGCTGTCCGTGCCGTTGAGCAGATCGGTGTAGATGCCCTCCAGCTGAGTCGGGGCGTACGCCTGCGACGCGTAACCCGTCACCGCCGCGTACAGCGGACCGTCCGTGTACGTCCGCTTGTACCTCAGGTCGCCCGTCTTCGTCGGCGCCGAGCCGGTGACCGACCGGCCGCCCACGATGATGTTCCCGAGCGGCGCCGAGTACGTCTCGATCGCGTTCCGCCGGTTGTCCTTGTCGTCTGCCAGCGCCTGGCCCTCGTAGAACTGCACCCAGGTCGCCCTGACCAGCAGAGCGAACACCAACAGCAGTGCGAAGACCGAAGCGCGTCTGATCGTCTTGTTCATTCCGAACAGGAGGACGAGCCACACCGGGCGGAACGTTCCCGTCCGTCCTGGTTTCTCATCCGGCAGGCGGTTTTCTCATCCGCCGTTCAGAAAGCCCGCCTCGTACGCCGCGATCACCGCCTGCGTGCGGTCCCGGGTGCCGGTCTTGGCCAGCACCGCCGCGACGTGCGACTTCACCGTGGCCGCGCCGACCTCCATCCGGCGGGCGATCTCCGCGTTGGTCAGCCCCTGCGCCATGTGCCGCAGCACCTCCCGCTCACGGCCCGTGAGCTTCGCCACCCACGCGGGCGGTGCCGGGCGCGGGCGGGCGTGCTCGGTCGCGAGCGTGCGCACGGCCGACGGGAACAGCAGGCTGTCGCTGCGCGCCACCAGCCGGACGGCCTGCACCAGCGCGTCCGCCTCCGACCGCTTCAGCAGGAAGCCGGCCGCTCCGGCCCGCAGCGCGTCGTACACGTAGGAGTCGTTCTCGAACGTCGTCACGACGACGACCCGCGGCGGCTCGGCCATCGTGGCGAGGATCTGCTCGGTGGCGCGGATCCCGTCGGTCTCCGGCATCCGGACGTCCATGAGGACGACGTCGGGCCCCACCTCCCGCACCAGCGACACCGCCTCGGCGCCCGTGGCCGCCTCGCCCACCACCTCCAGGTCCGGCTCGGCGGACAGGATGGCGCGCAGCGCGGTGCGCACCATGCGCTCGTCGTCGGCGAGGACGACACGGATCGGGGCCGGGCGGGTCATGCGGGTCCTCTCCTACGGGGCCTGTCGTACGGGCTGTCATTCGGGTCGCGTCCTACGGGCCCTGTCATCGGCAGCGTCGCGTGCAGCCGCCAGGTCTGCGTCCCGGTCGGCCCGGCCGTCGCGCTGCCGCCCAGCAGCCTGGCCCGGTCCGCCATGCCGCGCAGCCCGTGGCCGCCGCCGGCGCGGGAGGGCGCGGGACCGTCCACCGGGTTCTCCACGGTGATCTCCAGCTCCCCGCCCGTCACCGCGATCCGCAGCTCCACCGCGGCCCGCTCACCGGCGTGCTTGAGGGCGTTGCTCAGCCCCTCCTGCACGATGCGGTAGGCCTCGCGGGACAGCATCGGGGGCAGTGCCTCCGGGTCGGCGTCCACGGTGGCGCTCACCCGCTGTCCGCCCGCCCGGGTGCGCCGCAGCAGGCCGTCGAGGTCGGCGGCGAGGGTAGGCGCCGGGGCCGTGCCGGGGGCGTCGCCCTCGCGCAGCACACCCAGCACGGCGTCGAGTTCGCCGACGGTGCGCCGGGTGGTGTCCTCGATCGCGGCGAGGGCCTCGCGGACGAACTCCGGGTCGCTGTCGAGGACCCGGCGGGCGGCGCTCGCCTGGAGGGTGACCGCGCTCAGGGCATGACCGACGGAGTCGTGCAGCTCGCGCGCGAGCCGGTTGCGTACGGCGAGGTTTGCGGCGCGCGCCTCGGCGGCGGCGAGCCGCTCCCGGGGTGTGGGACCGAGCAGCGCGGGCGCCCAGCGGGCCAGCAGCGCGCCGCTGCCGGCCGCACAGCCGGCGAGGGCCACCAGCGAGAGCGCGCCCGCGACGGGAGCGAGCGCCAACGCCCAGGCCTGATCGAGGACTTCGGGCAGTCCGAGCCGGTCGTCGCGCAGCCCCGCGAGGACCGGCAGCACGATCAGTACGGCGGCGAACGGCGGCAGCGCCAGCGACATCCCCGCGATGATCCCGCCGAACCCGAGATGCAGCGTGAACCAGGCAGCCGTACGGCCCTTCTCGTCCCGGGTCCGCGCCGGGGTGAGGGCGAGCCGGTCCGCGTCCACGCCGCACAGCCAGCGCACGGCGGCCGACTCCAGCGGCCGGGTCAGCGGGAACAGCGAGGTGACGGCCGCGAGCGGCAGGCCCACGGCGAACGAGCCGAGCTGGAGGGGCAAGGACCCGAAGACGTCCGTGACGCCGGTGACCGGGCCGATGACCACCGAGCCGACCAGGACGTAGGGCATGGCCAGCGCGCCGCCGAGGATCAGATGGATCCACCGCAGGCGTGCCCGGCGGCCGAACAGCAGCCGGGCCAGTGCGCTCACGCCGCCCGTCGCGCGGCCCCGGCCGAGCGCTCCGCGACGTGGTAGGCGCCGATGGCGGCGACGAGGAGGCCCACGAGCATCTGGCCAGCGTAGGCGAGATGCATCAGCGGCGTGGGGCGGTCGGCGAGGTCCGCCACGCCGCTGAGGGAGGCCAGCGAGAGCCACCCGCCCCAGCAGGCCACGGCACCCGAGCCGACCCAGGCCAGGGCGAGCGGCACCGACACGGGCAGGGCCCCGCCGCGCCGGAACGCCAGCAGCACGGCACCGGCGAGCGCCGCGAGGAGGAACACGACGTACAGGGCCTCCAGGACGTAGAAGTCACTGCCCCGGTCCGCGGCCCGGCCCTCGCCGAGCCCGGCGGAGACACCGCAGGCCCACAGGGCGTGGAGGGTGAGCGGCGGCAGGGCGAGCACGGCGAGCACCCGGTGGGCCGGGCCGAGGGAACCGGCGGGCAGCTCCCGCACCCGCCCGCGCCACAAGTGCCCCCAGCGGTCCCGGGCGTAGAGCGCGAAGAGGCCGCCGAGGGCGAGCCCCTGCGCGATGAACCCCGTGTAGACGACGGCGAACACCCACTCGTCCAGGAACGCCTCCCGGCCGGCGGACGGTGCACCGCCGCCGAACCACTTCACCACCAGCTGCGCCGGGAACCCGGCCATGATCGGTGCGAGCAGCCCGGTCGCGACCCACACGGGGAACACGAGCAGCCACGCGGGCACCCGCAGCCCCCACGGCCGGGTCAGCACCAGCGCCAGCACGATCACCCCGCTGTCCACCAGAACCGAGAAACCGTTGATCAGGGCCATGGCGAGACGGTCGTCCAGCAGCGCGCTGCCCGCGGGTATCCCGACGTGACTCCCGGCGATCCAGGCCGCTTTGAGGGCGAGGTACGGCGCACAGGAGACGACGGCGACGGCACGCAGGACGCGCCGGGTCCGGCCGGCACCGGCCGGGTGGGGGGCGGCGAGGGGAGCGATCGACTGGGGCATGCGGTCAGGCTCCCGCGCCGGGGGCCGCGGGCACCTCCTGCCCGGCGACGATCCGCCTCCGCCGGGCGGGGGAGGGGCGGCAGGCTCCTCTCAGCCCTCCAGGAGGAGCACCGTCTCGTCTATCTCGGCGCCGCGGGCCGGGGCGTACCCCCGGGCCTCCGCCACCACACGGAACCCGCACTTCTCCAGCACGCGCAGCGACCCCGCGTTGTCCGCCGCCGCCCGCGCGTACAGCGGGCGCTCGGGCACCTCGGCGAGCAGCGCCAGCAGGGCCTGCGTGGCGATGCCCTTGCCCCAGTACGCGCGGTCGATCCAGTACGTCACCTCGCGCTCGCCCGGCACCCCGTACACGGCCGCGCTGCCGACCACGTCACCGTCGGCCAGGATCGTCCGCGCGACGACATCGGGGGAGGAGCGCTGCCGGGACCACCGGGTGTCGAAGGCCGCCCGGTCGGAGGGGTCCTCCGGGGTGAAGGCCGCCATGCTCAGGGACTCGGGGTCGTTCATCTGCCGGAAGAAGACCGGCAGATCGCTGTCGTGGACCTGGCGCAGCTCGACATTCATGCCTCAGAGCCTACGGGTGGCCAGTGTCAGCCGGTCCCGGGCGTCGAAGAGCGCGTCCTTCACCAGCTGCTCGTGCGCCGGGGTCAGCCGGGCCACCGGTACCGAGCAGCTGATCGCGTCCCGCGCCGGGGTGCGGTACGGGATCGCCACGCCGAAGCAGCGCAGCCCCAGTGTGTTCTCCTCACGGTCCACGGCGAAGCCCTGCTCCCGCACCTGGCGCAGCTCCTCGATGAGCTTCTCCCGGTCGGTGATGGTGTGCTCGGTCAGCGCGGGCAGCGTCTCCGGGAGCATCTTGCGCACCTGCTCGTCCGAGTAGGTGCTCAGCAGCGCCTTGCCGAGGGACGTGGAGTGCGCGGGCAGCCGGCGGCCGACCCGGGTGAAGGGGCGCAGGTAGTGCTGCGACTGGCGGGTGGCCAGGTAGACGACGTTCGTGCCGTCGAGGCGGGCGAGGTGGATGGTCTCGGTGGTGTCGTCCGAGAGCCGGTCCAGGGTCGGGCGGGCCGCCGCGACGACCTCGTCACCGTCGATGTACGAGGTGCCGACCAGCAGGGCCCGCACGCCGATGCCGTAGCGCGTGCCCGTCGCGTCCGTCTCCACCCAGCCCAGCTCGACCAGGGTGCGCAGCAACATGTAGAGGCTGGACTTGGGATATCCGACGGCCTCCTGGACCGCCGCGAGGGAGTGCATGCCGGGGCGTCCGGCGAAGTATTCGAGCAGTTCAACCGTTCGCACCGCGGACTTGACCTGCGCCCCGCCGCCCGTCTCGCCAGCCGACATCGCCCTTGACCCCTTCGTTGGACGGGAAATAGTCTCCACAGCATATTCATCATCGGAGACAGCGTTCAGTATATCGAACGTCCCTGGTGGATGACCCAGTACTGCGGCAATACATGTGTGGAGGGACCCGCGGTGGCAGCAGCACCAGTCTGGAGTGTCGACCCCCGAACCGGGAAGCAGCGTGAACAGGTTGCGGTGGAGGCCACGGCCCAGGAGGTGGACGCCGCCGTCCGTGCCGCGCACGAGGCGCGCGGCGCCCTCGCGGACCGCACGGTCCGAGCGGCCTTCCTGCGCAGCGCCGCCGAGGAGCTCCAGGCGGCCAAGGACTCTCTCGTCGAGACCGCCGACGCCGAGACCGCGCTCGGCCCGGTCCGGCTGACCGGCGAGCTCGCCCGCACCTGCTACCAGCTGCGCGCCTTCGCGGACATCGTCGATGAGGGCGCCTTCCTCGACGTGGTCATCAACCACCCCGACGACACCGCGACGCCACCGATCCCGGACCTGCGCCGGTACAAGGTGGCGCTGGGCGTCGTCGCCGTCTACTCGGCGTCGAACTTCCCCTTCGCCTTCTCCGTCGCGGGCGGCGACACCGCGAGCGCCCTCGCCGCCGGCTGCCCGGTCGTCGTCAAGTCCCACCCCGACCACCCGGCCCTGTCCGAGTACGTCGCCAAGGTGCTGCGCCGCGCCGCGACCCGGCACGACATCCCCGAGGGCGTCGTGGGCCTGGTCCACGGCTTCGAGGCGGGCGTCGAGCTGATCAAGCACCCGCTGGTCGCGGCGGCCGGCTTCACCGGCTCCGTGCGCGGCGGCCGGGCGCTCTTCGACGCGGCGGCCGCCCGCCCGGTCCCGATCCCCTTCCACGGCGAGCTGGGCTCCCTGAACCCGGTCGTCGTCACCGAGGCCGCCGCCGCCGAGCGGGCCGAGGCGATCGGCGCCGGTCTGGCCGGTTCGATGACGCTGGGCGTCGGCCAGTTCTGCGTGAAGCCGGGCCTCGTCCTCGCGCCGGCCGGCGCCGCGGGCGACGCGCTGCTCAAGTCCCTCACCGACGCCGTCAGCGACACCGACGCCGGGGTCCTGCTCGACCACCGCATGCGCGACAACTTCGTGGCCGGCGTCGCCGAGCGGGCGGGCCTGCCCGACGTCGACTCCCCGGTCACCCCGGGCGCGGGCGGCGAGCACACCGTCAGTGCGGGCTTCCTCACGGTGCCGGCGAGCAGGCTGGCCACGGAGGGCGAGCACGACCTGCTCCTGGAGGAGTGCTTCGGGCCGGTCACCGTGGTGGCCCGCTACGAGGACGAGGCCGAGGTGAAGTCGGTGCTGTCGCGGCTGCCCGGCAACCTCACGGCGACGGTGCAGCTGTCTGAGGAGGAGGCGGCCGGCCAGGGCCGGGGCGCCGAGATCCTCGCGGAGCTGACGCCGCTGGCCGGGCGCGTGCTGGTGAACGGCTGGCCGACGGGGGTCGCCGTCGCCCCGGCCCAGCACCACGGCGGGCCGTACCCGGCCACGACGTCGACGTCCACGTCGGTGGGCGGGACGGCGATCGAGCGGTGGATGCGGCCGGTTGCCTACCAGAACGCCCCCGAGGCGTTGCTGCCGCAGGAGCTGCGGGATGAGAACCCGCTGGGGCTGCCCCGGCGGTTCAACGGGCGTTTGGAGCGGTAGGCGCCTTAGGGGCGTGGGGGGTTGCCGGCTTGCGGTTCGCTGTGGCTTGTCGCGCAGTTCCCCGCGCCCCTGAGGGGCGGACCTGAAAGACTTGGTCGAATGGATCTCGAACTTCCCGAACTCCCTTTCCCCCTGCGCACCTACGGGCCCGACGGTCACTGGTCCTACGAGGACGGCGTGCTCACCGGGTGGGCCGGGGCGCGGCAGGACCGGTTCGTGCCGCCCACCGGTGAGGGTCTTGACCCCGCGTCCGACGCGCCCCGGCTGCTCGGGGCGCCGGAGGGCGACTTCCAGCTGATCGCCAAGGTCACCGTCGGGTTCGGCGCGGCCTTCGACGCCGGGGTGCTCTACGTCCACGTGGGGGAGCGGGCCTGGGCCAAGCTCTGCCTGGAGTACTCCCCGGACGTCCCCACCGTCTGCACGGTGGTGACCCGGGGGCACTCCGACGACGCCAACTCCTTCACGGTGGACGGCAGTTCCGTCTGGCTGCGGGTGAGCCGCACCGGCCGCGCCTTCGCCTTCCACGCATCCCGCGACGGCGAGCGCTGGACTTTCGTCCGCCTCTTCACCCTCGGCGACGAGAAGGAGACGGACGCGGCCCTCGTCGGTTTCATGACGCAGTCCCCGATGGGTGAGGGCTGCGTGGTGACGTACGACCACATCGAGCACAGGCCGAGCTGGCCGGACGATCTGCGCGACGGCAGCTGAGGCCCGGCCGGGAACCGCCTCCCGGCCCGCTCTCGTCCTCCGTTGCATGATCAACGACCGAGTGATCCCCGACCGTGTGATCCGCACCGTCCTGCCCGCCGAGGTGGCGGACGTCGTCGCGCTGCATGCGCGGGCCCGCGCCACGTACTACCCCGACGGGCTGCCGCAGGACGGCACCGACTGGTCCGCCAACTGGCGCAGCGCCCTCACCCGGCCGGACGGCAGGGTGCTCTGCGTCGTGCAGGAGGGCCGCATCGTCGGGCTGGCCTCTTTCCGCGTCCCCGAGGGCACCCCGGCGGACACGGTGAAACTGTTCCAGTTCCACGTCGATCCCGACCACTGGCGCCAGGGAGCCGGCAGCGCGCTGCACGCCGCCTGTGTGGAGGAGTGGCAGGCCGACGGCAGGCGTACGGCCGTGCTCGACGTGCACGTGGACAACCTGCGGGCGCAGGGGTTCTACCGGAGGCAGGGCTGGGTCGCGGAACCGGCCGGGCCGGGAGACCACCATCTGCGGATGCGGTTCGTCCTGCCCGGGGAATGACGGGGGAATGACCGGGGAATGAAGCGGCCTGCTTGAACGTTCATGCACTCGGCGGAGGGAGTCTCCGCGACCCGTACGACCTGGAGAGAGCCGAGACATGCGCGTCGAGATCTGGAGCGACATCGCCTGCCCCTGGTGCTACGTGGGCAAGGCCCGCTTCGAGAAGGCGCTGCGGGACTTCCCGTACCGCGACGACGTCGAGGTGGTGCACCGCTCCTTCGAGCTGGACCCGGGCCGCGCCAAGGGCGACGTCCAGCCCGTGATCACGATGCTCACCAAGAAGTACGGGATGAGTGCCGCGCAGGCCGAGGCCGGGGAGGACGACCTGGGCGCCCAGGCCGCCGCGGAGGGCCTCGACTACCGCACCCGGGGCCGCGACCACGGCAGCACCTTCGACATGCACCGCCTGCTGCACCTGGCCAAGGAGCGGGGCCGCCAGGAGCAGCTGCTCGACCTGCTGTACCGGGCCAACTTCGCCGAGGAGCGCTCCGTCTTCGACGACGACGAGCGGCTCGTGGAACTCGCCGTCGCCGCCGGACTGGAGGCGGCGGCCGTCCGTGCGGTGCTCGCCGACGCCGAGGCCTACGCCGACGACGTGCGTGCCGACGAGCGGGAGGCCGCGCAGCTCGGCGCGAGCGGTGTGCCGTTCTTCGTGCTCGACCGCAAGTACGGCGTCTCCGGCGCCCAGCCCGCCGAGGTCTTCGCCCAGGCCCTGACCCAGGCGTACGGCGAGCGCCCGCCCCTGGAGATCGTCGACGGCGCGGAGGACGCGGACGCCTGCGGCCCGGACGGCTGCGCCGTGCCCCAGCGCTGAAACGCCCAGCTCGGAGCACATCCATAAGCGCTCCTTAGCGGCATCACGCAGAAATCGGCAATGGACGGGGAGATCCCGGGGACGCAGAGTGGTCCCATGGAGACCTTCGAGAACCTCGTCCGTGCCGAGTTCACCCCGAAGCACACCTACCTCAACACCGCGAGCAACGGGCTGCTGCCCGCCCGCACCGTCACCGCCGTGCAGCAGGCGGTGCGGATGCGCGCCGAGGGCACGCCCCTGGGTCCCCTCTACGAGGACGTGGAGGCCGCCCGCGCGTCCTTCGCCCGGCTGGCCGGCGTCCCGGCCGAACGCGTCGCGACCGGGGCCTCGGTCGCCGAGTACGGCGCGCTGATCGCCGCCTCGCTGCCCGCCGGTGCCGAAGTCCTCACCGCGGAAGGTGACTTCGCCTCGCTGGTGAACCCGTTCCACGTGCGCGGCGACCTCAAGGTGCGGGCCGTGCCCCTGGAGCGGCTCGCCGAGTCCGTGCGTCCCGGGACCGCGCTCGTCGCGGTCAGCGCCGCACAGTCCGCCGACGGCCGCCTCGCCGACCTGGCCGCGGTGCGCGAGGCGGCCCGGGCGCACGGCGCCCGCACCTACGTCGACGCCTCCCAGTCGGCAGGCTGGCTGCCGATGGAGGCCGACGCCGACGACTTCCTCGCCGCCGTCGGATTCAAGTGGCTCATGGGCCCGCACGGGGCCTCGTTCTTCATCGCCCCGCAGGACTTCGGCGGGCTGACACCGCTGCTCGCCGGCTGGGTCGCCGGTGAGGTCCCCTGGGACAGCTGCTACGGCCCGGTGGCGGAACTCGCCCACTCGGCGCGGCGGTTCGACGTCAGTCCCGCCCTCTTCACCTACGCGGGGCTGCGCGCCTCACTGGAGCTGCTGGAGGAGATCGGCGTCGACACCGTGCACGCCCATGACGTCGGCCTCGCGGACCGCTTCCGCGCCGGGCTCGCCGGGCTGGGCCAGGAGCCCGTGCCGGCACCGGGGTCGGCGATCGTGTCGGTGCCGGGGCTCGGCCGGCGGCAGGGCGAACTGAGCCGGGCGGGCATCGAGGTGTCGAACCGGGCCGGAAACCTGCGGGCCGCGTTCCACCTCTACAACACGCCCGCGGACGTGGACCGGCTCCTGGAGGTGCTCGCGGCATGACAGAACCGGGTGGGGCCTCCCGTCCCACACGAGGAGGCCCCACCCGGCAGCTCTGTCACACGGTTGTCCCACCGCGGACGGCGGTCACGTCACCGGTCACCGCAGACGGTGGTCACCGCACGGGCGTGAAGTCCCGCGCCCCGATGAACTCCGGCCGCCGCACCGGGGCCGCGAACGGTTCCACCGCCGTGTTCTCCACGCTGTTGAACACGATGAACACGTTGCTGCGCGGGAACGGCGTGATGTTGTCGCCGGAACCGTGCATGGCGTTGCAGTCGAACCACGTCGCCGAACCGGCCTTGCCCGTGAACAGCTTGATGCCGTGCTGCGTGGCCAGCTGGGTCAGCGCCTCGTCGGACGGCGTGCCCGCGTCCTGCATCTGCAGCGACTTCTTGTAGTTGTCCTTCGGGGTTTCCCCCGCGCACCCGAGGAACGTCTTGTGCGACCCCGGCATGATCATGAGGCCGCCGTTGGTGTCGTAGTTCTCGGTCAGCGCGATCGAGACCGACACCGTGCGCATCCGCGGCAGACCGTCCTCGGCGTGCCACGTCTCGAAGTCCGAGTGCCAGTAGAAACCACTGGCGCCGAACCCCGGCTTGACGTTGATCCGCGACTGGTGGACGTACACGTCCGAGCCGAGGATCTGGCGCGCCCGTCCCACGACCCGCTCGTCGCGGACCAGCCGGGCGAACACCTCGCTGATCTTGTGCACCTCGAAGACCGTGCGGATCTCCTTGGACTTCGGCTCGACGATCGACCGCTCGTCGGCACGCATGTCCGGGTCGTGCACCAGCCGGTTCAGCTCGTTGCGGTAGACCGCGACCTCGTCCTCGGTGATGAGCTCGTCGATGGCCAGGAAGCCGTCGCGCTCGAAGGACAGCAGGTCGGCCGGGGCGACCGGGCCCGGGGCGTCGGGTGCGCCCCAGACGACCGGGTCCTGGCGCGGGGTCAGTGCCTCGGTGGCACCCCGACTGGGGTAGAGGTCGGGGATACCGGTGGTGGTGTCGGTGGTGGCGGTCATGGAAACGTCACACCTCCTCGGTGAGCAGCGGGTAGACGCCGTTCTCGTCGTGGTCCTCCCGTCCGGTCACGGGCGGGTTGAACACGCAGAGGCAGCGGAAGTCCTGCTTGACCCGCAGCGTGTGCCTCTCGTGCCCGTCCAGGAGGTACATGGTGCCGGGCGTGATGGTGTGCGTCAGCCCGGTCTCGTGGTCGGTCAGCTCGGCCTCGCCCTCCGTGCAGACGACGGCCTCGATGTGGTTCGCGTACCACATCGACGTCTCCGTACCCGCGTAGAGGACCGTCTCGTGCAAGGAGAAGCCGACCTTCTCCTTGGCGAGGACGATGCGCTTGCTCTCCCACGTACCGGACGCCGCCTTCACGTGCCGGTCGGTACCTTCGATCTCCTTGAACGAACGGACAATCACGGTGCTGCGATGCCTCCTAGATGGGTGGTGCTCTCGGTGCTGTGTCAGGCGGTCTCTCGGACGGCGCGGGCCAGCATGCTCAGGCCCTCGTCCAGCTCCTCGGGCGTGATGGTGAGCGCCGGGAGCAGCTTCACGACCTCGCTCTCCGGGCCGGACGTCTCGATGAGCAGTCCGAGCTCGAAGGCGCGCTTGGCGACCTTGCCGGCGCGGGCCTTGTCGTGGAACTCCATGCCCCACACCAGGCCGCGGCCCCGGTACTCCTTCACGTCGGCCAGGTTCTCCTCGGTGATGGAGATCATCGCCTGCTCGACCTGCTCGCCGCGCTTGCGGGTCTGCTTCTCCATGGCGGAACCGTCGGCCCAGTACGTCTCCAGGGCCGCCGTGGCCGTGACGAACGCGGGGTTGTTGCCGCGGAACGTGCCGTTGTGCTCGCCGGGCTCCCACACGTCGAGCTCGGGCTTGAACAGGCACAGCGACATGGGCAGGCCGTATCCGCTGATCGACTTGGAGACGGTGACGATGTCCGGCGTGATGCCCGCCTCCTCGAAGGAGAAGAACGCGCCGGTACGGCCGCAGCCCATCTGGATGTCGTCGACGATCAGCAGCATGTCCTGCCGCTCGCACAGCTCGGACAGGGCGCGCAGCCACTCGGCCCGGGCCACGTTGATGCCGCCCTCGCCCTGCACGGTCTCGACGATCACGGCGGCCGGCTTGTTGAGGCCCGAGCCCTGGTCCTCCAGGAGCCGCTCGAACCACAGGAAGTCCTCGACCGTGCCGTCGAAGTAGTTGTCGAACGGCATCGGGGTGCCGTGGACCAGCGGGATACCGGCGCCGGCGCGCTTGAAGGCGTTGCCGGTGACGGCCAGCGAGCCCAGCGACATGCCGTGGAAGGCGTTGGTGAACGACACGATCGACTCGCGCCCCTTCACCTTGCGCGCCAGCTTCAGCGCGGCCTCCACGGCGTTGGTGCCGGTCGGGCCGGGGAACATGACCTTGTACGGCAGGTCGCGCGGGCGCAGCAGCAGGTTCTGGAAGGCCTCCAGGAACGTGCGCTTGGCGGTGGTCGACATGTCGAGCCCGTGCGTGACGCCGTCCCGCTCCAGGTAGTCGATCAGCGCGCGTTTCAGGACCGGGTTGTTGTGCCCGTAGTTCAGTGACCCGGCTCCGGCGAAGAAGTCGAGGTACTCATGGCCGTCCTCGTCGTACATGCGGCTGCCCACCGCACGGTCGAAGACGGTGGGCCAGCCGCGGCAGTAGCTGCGCACCTCGGACTCGACGGTCTCGAAGACGCTCAGGTCGGGCTGGGTGATGGTCACGACGAATCGCTCCTCGGTACGTGGGGGAAGTCTGCGGGTGTGGGGTGGGGCGGGAAGTCTCAGTGGGGCAGCGGGCCGATGCGGTACAGCACCTCTGCGTCGTGCGGCCCGTCGGGGAACAGGCCCGTGTCGAACAGCACCTCGCGCTCCAGCCGCGCGCCGTGACGCTCGGCGAACGACGTGAACAGGCGCTCCGAGGCGGTGTTGCCCGGGGTGATGGTGGTCTCCACCGTCGTCACCTCCAGTTCGGCCGTGGTCCGTGCGACCAGGCCGTCGAGCAGCGCGGCGGCCAGTCCGCGCCCGCGGTGGGCCTCGTCCACCGCCACCTGCCAGACCAGCAGGGTGCGCGGGCTGTCCGGCCGCACGTACCCGGTGATGAAACCCATCGGCTCGCCCTGCTCGTCACGGGCGACGGCCGAGGTGGCGGCGAAGTCCCGGCACCACAGCAGATAGCTGTAGGACGAGTTCAGGTCGAGAACCTTCGAGTCCTTCGCCATCCGCCAGAGTGCGGCTCCGTCAGCCACCGTGGGGCGGTCGATTTGCGGATCTGCTTGTACGGCAGTCATGCGAATTGAACTTACCCAGCGAAATTCAAAATTGCATCGCCGATGGGGGTTACGTATGAACCCCGTCTGTGTTATCGCGCGAGCGCGAGGGTTCACGCGTCAGGGCGCCGAGATGCCCGATATTGTCCGGTAATTCCCGGGCAAAATGGTCACAGTGTGTAACGCGTCACAGCCGTGCAGGCCGCGCGGGGGCTGTCAGACTTTCCCCTCCGAGTGTCCTCGAAATCTGCGCGTTTAGGACCGGGAAAAGCGGGCAGAAGAATACGGGAAGCCGTTCTTGAAAGAATTTATTAATTGTGTGCCAGCTTACATGTGAGATAGCGCGGAAAGCACGTGGAATTCAGGCCCCGGTCACTCCGTCGATGCGTTCCCGCAGGAGATCGGCGTGACCGTTGTGCCGCGCGTACTCCTCGATCATGTGGATGAGCACCCAGCGCAGACTGACCTCCATCCCGGGCACCGGTCCCTCGGCGACCCGCCCGATGTGGTCCAGTGGCAGCCCGGCGCACAGCTCCCGCCCCCGCGCGATCTCCCGCCGCCAGATCCCGAGCGCCTCGCCGAGCCCGCGCGCCGGATCGAGCGTGTAGCCGGTCGCGTCCTCGAACACGGGCGCCACGGCCACCCCGCCGGCCACCCGCTGGAACCAGTTCCGCTCGACCTCCGCGAGGTGCTGCACCAGCCCGAGCAGGGTCAGCGACGACGGCTCGGCCGCCGCGATCCGCACCTGCGCGTCGTCCAGACCGGCGCACTTCAGCTCCAGCGTGGCCCGGTGGAAGTCCAGCCAGCTCTCCAGCATGGCGCGCTCGTCACCGGTCACGTGCGGGACGGGGCGGCCGTCGGGAAGGGCCGGGGTCTCAGCGGAAGGGTCGACGGTCATACGGCGAGCATGACACGGGGCACCGTCACCGGTGCCCCGGAGTACCTCGGCCGACGACTACCCCCACGCCCCCTCGGCGGCCCGCAGCGCCCCCTCCACGTCCACCGTCAGCCCCTGCTCGGACAGCGCCGCGCCCAGCGCCGCCAGACTCGCGCGCACGGCCCCGGGCGTCGCGTCCGCGCCGTAGTGGTTGACCCGGATCATCTCCTTGGCCAGCGCACCCCCGCCCGCGGCCAGCGGCACGGCCGGGTCCGCCGTCAGCGCCCGCCGGACCAGCTCCGACGCCACCAGCCCGGACGGCGCCCGCAGCGTCGTGGCCACGGGCGCAGCGTCCCGGGCCTCGTACACGTACGGCTCCAGACCGCCACCGAGCGCGACGGCACCGGCCCGGGTCGCCGCCGCGGCGGACGCGTGCCGGGCCATCACGGCCTGCGGTCCCGCCGCCTCGATCCGCTCCACGCACGCCTCCAGCGCCAGCATCTCCAGCTGGGCGGGAGCGTGCAGCAGCGTCTTGCGGCCGCCGTCGATCCACCGCTCCTTCCAGTCGAGGAGCGACAGGTACGACCGGCGCGGCGCCTTCGGATTGGCGGCCATCCGCGCCCAGGCCCGCTCGCTCACCGACACCGCCGACACCCCGGCCGGACCGCCCATCGCCTTCTGCGCGCCGATCACGCACAGATCCACGCCCCACGCGTCCGGCAGCACCGGCTCGGCACCGATCGAGGCCACGGCGTCCAGGTAGAAGAGCGCCCCGTGCTCCCGCACGACCTCGCCGATCTCCGCGACCGGGTTGGTGTTGCCGGTCGCCGCCTCCGCGTGCACCAGCGACACGAAGTCGATCTCCGGGTGTTCGGCGAAGGCCTGCCGGATCTCCTCGGCCGTCACCGCCGTGTGGAAGGGGACCGCCAGGTCGATCACCGTGGCCCCGCAGTCCCGCAGCCAGTCGCCGAAGGTCTGCCCGTACGGCCCCGTGATGACGTTCAGCGCCGTCGTGCCCGCACCGGCCGCGGCGCGGATCGCCCCCTCCAGCGGCAGCAGCGCCTCGCCCTGCATGATCACGACGTCCTGCTCGGTGCTCAGCAGCCGCGCCACACGGTCCTCGATCGCGGCGAAGCGGTCCGCGCCGAGCGGGGCCAGGTCCAGAAACGGATGCGTCACGGCAGTGCTCTCTTCACTCACAGGTTCGATCGCATCGAGGGTAACCGGCGGCCCTCCGGCCCCCGTGCGGCGCGTCCCGGGGAGACCGGCCCCCTTCGAGGCCGGGTGGCCGGCTCACTAAGGTGCGGTGCATGAGCGATCGCACGGTGCTGCACGTGAAGGGGCGGGTGCTCGTCGGGCCCGAGGACGTCCGGGACGAGCTGTGGATGGTCGACGGCCGCATCTCCTTCGACCGTCCCGCCGGCGCCCGCGACGTCCGCACGGTCGTCGGCTGGGCCCTGCCCGGCCTCGTCGACGCGCACTGCCACGTCGGACTCGACCGGCACGGGCCGGTCCCCGAGGACGTCGCGGAGAAGCAGGCCCTGACCGACCGGGACGCGGGCACCCTCCTCATCCGCGACGCCGGCTCGCCCTCCGACACCCGCTGGATCGACGACCGCGAGGACCTGCCGAAGATCATCCGCGCCGGACGGCACATCGCCCGCACCCGCCGCTACATCCGCAACTACGCCTGGGAGATCGAGCCGGAGGACCTGGTCGCCTACGTCGCCCAGGAGGCCCGGCGCGGCGACGGCTGGGTCAAGCTGGTCGGCGACTGGATCGACCGCGACCTCGGCGACCTCTCGGCCTGCTGGCCCCGCGGGGCCGTCGAGGCGGCGATCGCCGAGGCCCACCGCCTGGGCGCGCGGGTGACCGCGCACTGCTTCGCGGAGGACTCCCTCAAGGACCTCGTCGAGGCGGGCATCGACTGCATCGAACACGCGACGGGCCTGACCGAGGACCTCATCCCGCTGTTCGCCGAACGCGGCGTCGCCATCGTCCCGACCCTGGTCAACATCGCCACGTTCCCGCAGCTCGCGGACGGCGGCGAGAGCAAGTTCCCCCGCTGGTCGGCCCATATGCGCAGGCTCCACGAACGCCGCTACGACACCGTCCGGGGCGCCTACGACGCCGGGATCCCGGTCTTCGTCGGCACCGACGCCGGCGGTGGCCTCGCGCACGGCCTGGCCGCGGCCGAGGTCGGTGAACTCGTCACCGCCGGCATCCCGCCCGTCGAGGCGCTCGCCGCGGGCACCTGGGCGGCCCGCTCCTGGCTCGGCCGCCCCGGCCTGGACGAGGGCGCCCCGGCCGACCTGGTCGTCTACGACGAGGACCCGCGCGCCGACGTACGGGTGCTGGCGTCGCCGCGCCGGGTGGTGCTGAACGGGCGCGTGGTCGGGTAGCCGTGGGGTGATGGCGGGGAACGCCTGTGCCGGGGGATTCGAATGGATCCCCGGTCTCGCCACGTTGGAGTGAAACGGCGTCACATCGCTGACGCCGTGTGCGCGGTGCGGCGATTCTTTCCGGGTCCCGAGCCTGTCTCCCCTGGAGTCCCCACCGTGAACAGCCCTTCCTTCCGCATGCCCGCACGCCGGCTGACGACCGCCGCGGCCGCCCTGGCCCTCGCCGCCGGGCCCGTGGCACTGACCTGCGTGAGCCCGGCGCACGCCACCGGCGACCACGGCCGCGCGAGCGCCGTCGTCCTGCGCACCGGCCTGGACGTCTCCCTGCTGAACAAGTCGGTGAACGTCCCCCTCGCCGTCTCCCTCAACGACGTCCGGGCCCCGCGCAGCGCCGAGAAGACCACCCTGACGGCCACGCTCGACGCGGTGGACGGCGGCCGGCCCTTCAGCGTGCTGCGCGCGGAGGTGGCCGAGGCGAGGGCCACGGCCACCGCCACGAAGGCCGAGGGGGTCACCACCCTGGCGAAGGCCCGCCTGCACGTCCCCGGCCTCCCGCTGCTGTCCCTGATCGAGGTCGAGCAGGTCACGGCCCGGGCCACCTGCGAGGTGGGGAGGAAGCCGTTCGCCACGACCGGCCTGCCCGGCACGGTGACCGTGCTCGGCAAGCGCGTGGCGCTGACCGCGGGCGGCCCGACGGACGTCAGGGTTCCGGGCGTCGGCGAGGTGCGCCTGGACCTCTCCAGTACCCGGACCACGGCCCGGACGGCCGCCGCCACCGCCCTCGAACTCAAGGTGTCCGTCAACCCGGCGAAGCTGAATGTCGCCGAGGTCGACGGCACCGTCACGCTGGCAGAGGCGACCTGCAAGACCCCGCAGCCCGCATCCGCCGCACCGCCCCCGGCCGAGCCGTCCACCCCGCCCGCCGACGTGAAGCCGCAGGGAGAACCCGCCGAGGCGGACCTGGCCGAGACGGGCGGCAGCTCGACCACGCCGTACGTGGTGGGCGCCGCCGTCGCCCTGCTCGCCGCGGGCGGGGGAGCGGTGGCCCTGTCCCGCCGCAGGGGCTGATCCCCGGCGGGGGTCAGGGGAGGGAGGCCTTGGGGCTCGGACCTCAGGTCCACCTGGGGCCCCCCGTGCTTCGGCCCGGTCGACCGCCGGCGCGGCCGGGGCCTCGGCGCTTCTGGTCTGCCGGGCGCCCGCCCTCTGGAAGCGCCTGCCCCGGTGTTGCCGAGCCTGTTCCAGAGCCCGGATGGACCCCGGTCTCAGCGCTGTAGCGCCGACTCCAGAGCCCGCAGAAACCCGTCGGTCGTCGTGCGGTCCCGTACCGCCAGGCGGAGCCACTCCTCGTCCAGGCCGGGGAACGTGTCGCCGCGCCGCACGGCGTAGCCGAGGTCGCGCAGGTGACGGCGGACCGCGGAGGCCCGCTCCACGCGGACCAGGACGAACGGGCCCCGCGCGGGCCCGGCCACCCGCAGCCCGGCCGGAGCGAAGCGGGCGAGGCCGGCCAGCAGATGGGCGCGGTCCGCGGCGATGCGGTGGGCCGCGTGGGCCGCCTCCGCCAGCGCCCGCGGCCCCACACACGCCTCGGCAGCGGCCAGCGCCGGGGTCGACACCGGCCACAGCGGCTGCGCCCGCTGAAGGTCCTCGACGGTCTCGGGCGCCGCCAGCACGTACCCGATCCGCAGCCCGGCCAGCCCCCACGTCTTGGTCAGGCTGCGCAGGACCACGAGGCCGGGTACGTCGACGCGCCCGGCCAGGGCCTCGTGCTCGCCCGGCACCGCGTCCATGAACGCCTCGTCCACCACCAGCACCCGCCCGGGCCGGGCGAGTGAGACGATCGCGTCCGCCGTGTGCAGCACCGACGTCGGGTTCGTCGGGTTGCCGATGACCACCAGGTCCGCGTCCTCGGGGACGGCCGCCGGGTCCAGGCGGAAACCGTCCTCCTCCCGCAGCAGCACCCGGCCGACGGCGTGTCCGGCATCGCGCAGCGCCGCCTCCGGCTCCGTGAACTGGGGGTGGACGACGACCGGCCGCCGCACCTTCAGCGCCCGAGCCAGCAGCACGAACGCCTCCGCCGCACCCGCCGTCAGCAGCACCCGCTCCACCGGCAGTCCGTGCCGCGCGGCCACCGCCGCCCGCGCGGCACGCCCGTCAGGGTAGGCCGCGAGCCCGCCGAGGGACGCGGCGATGTGCTCCCGCAGCCAGACCGGCGGCGTGTCCGCGCGGACGTTCACGGCCAGGTCGACGAGCGCCCGGCCGTCGTCACGGACCTCCGCGTCCCCGTGGTGACGCAGATCGTGCCCGCTCTCAGTGCGCATGCGAGTGAGCGCCGTGGTGGTGCCCGTGACCGTGCCCGTGGTGGTGGTCGTCGTCGTCCGGGTGGAAGTGCGGTTGCTGCGGCATGCCCACCTTGTCCTCGAAGCCCGGCAGCGCGATGCGGTACACGCACGAGTCGCAGTTCATCCGCAGATCGCCCTTGACGGCCTCCTCGTACCGCTCCCAGACCAGGTCGAGCAGCTCCGGCTCCGGCCCGATGACGTCGGCCGACAGCACCTCGGTCTCCGGGTGGGCGGCCGCCCAGCCCTCCGTCTGGTGCCGCACCCGGTCCGGCAGGATGCCCGTGAACAGGAAGTAGGGCAGGACCACGATCCGCCGCGCGCCCAGCCGCACACAGCGGTCGAGCCCGCTCGGCACGTCCGGCGCCGCCAGCGACACGAACGCCGTCTCGACGCCCGCGTAACCGCGCCCCTCCCACAGCAGCCGGGCCGCCTTGTGCACCTCGGCGTTGGCGTCGGGGTCCGTGGAGCCGCGCCCCACCAGCAGCACCGTCACGTCGGAGCGGTCCCCCGGCGTGCGGCCCGCCGACCCCAGGGCCTCGTCCAGCCGCCGCTCCAGCACGTTCAGCAGCGCCGGGTGCGGGCCGAGCGGACGCCCGTAGGTGTAGGAGATGCCCGGGTGCCGCTCCTTCTCGCGGGCCAGGGCCGCCGGGATGTCGCCCTTGGCGTGCCCGGCGGACACCAGCATCAGCGGGACGGCGGCGAAGCGCCGCACGCCCCGCTCGACCAGTTCGGTGACGGCTTCGCCCAGCGGCGGCGGGGACAGCTCGATGAAGCCGCCCGCGACGGGCAGTTCGGGGTGCCGGGCCCCCAGCTGCCGTACGAAGTCGCGGAACGCCTCGGCTCCGGCGTCGTCCCGGGTGCCGTGGCCGGCGATGAGCAGGGCGGGCGGGGTGGTCACAGTTTCTCCTCGGCGGAAGTGGGGTGGTACAGCAGGGCGTTGAGCGCGGCGGCGGCGACCGCCGACCCGCCCTTTTCGGACACGTTGCTCACGGCGGGCAGCCCGCTCTCGCGCAGCGCGGCCTTCGATTCGACGGCTCCGACGAACCCGACGGGCAGCCCGATGACGAGCGAGGGGCCGGCGTCGAGGGTCAGCAGCTCCTCCAGCGCGGTCGGCGCGTTGCCGATCACCCAGAGGGCACCGGGCCCGACCTGCTCGTAAGCGAGCCGGATCGCGTGCGCGGACCGGGTCAGCCCGGGACCGGACTCGGCGTCCTTCAGGCGGCAGACGGTCTCGCGGCGGGTGATGCCGGCGCCGACCATCGCCACGTCCACGACCACGGGCGCCCCGGCGTGCAGCGCCGCGTGCGCCTTCTCCAGGTCGCCCTCGTCCATGACGAGGTCGGAGGCGTAGTCGAGGTCGGCGGCGGAGTGGACGACCCGCTCCACGACCGCCCGGGTCAGCGGCGGGAGGTGCGAGGTGTCCAGCCGGGCGCGCATGCGCCGGTAGGACTCCACCTCGATGGGATGAACGACTCGGTTCACTCGGAGCCCTCCTGCGCCGACTGCCAGCGGTAGCCGCGCGGGGTCACCATGCGCCCCGCGATGTCCCGGGTCGCCGTGTTGCCCACGGTCACGACCGTCATCATGTCGACCGTCGCCGGGTCCAGGGCGCCCAGCGTGGTGAGCCGGCTGGACTCGTCCGGACGCGAGGCGTTGCGCACGACACCCACGGGCGTCCGCGGTGTCCGGTGCTCGGCGAGGATGCCCAGGGCCTTGGGGAGCTGCCAGTCCCGGCCGCGCGAACGGGGGTTGTAGAAGGTGACCACGATGTCCGCCTCGGCCGCCGCCCGCACCCGCCGCTCGATGACCTCCCACGGCGTGTGCAGGTCGGACAGACTGATCGACACGTGGTCGTGGCCCAGCGGGGCGCCCAGGATCGCACCGGCCGCGAGCGCCGCCGTCACCCCGGGCACACCGACCACGTCGATGTCGTCCGAGGCCTCGGCCAGCGCGGGGGAGGCCATGGCGTAGACGCCCGCGTCCCCGCTGCCGATCAGCGCGACGGCCTGCCCCTTGCGGGCCTCCTCGACGGCCGTGCGCGCCCGCTCCTCCTCGGCCCCGAGCCCCGACTCCAGGATCCGGGTGCCGGGCCGCAGCAGATCACGGATCTGGTCGACGTACTGGTCGAGCCCGACGAGCACGGAAGCCCGCCGCAGCTCGGCCTGCGCACGCGGCGTCACCAGGTCCCGCGCGCCGGGCCCGAGCCCGACCACCGCGAGCCGCCCGCGCCCGGGCCGCCGTACGACGGCACAGGTCGCCATCGCCGGGCTCGCGGCCGACTTCCGCTTGGGGACGAGGAGTTCGCCCCCGCCGACGAGCGCGGCGGCCTCCGCCACGGACGGCGTCCCGACGGCCGCGAGCGGCGCGTCGGACGGGTTGGGCACGTCGACCCCGGCCAGCTCCCCGGCGGAGTACGTCACCAGGGGCACCCCGAGCCGCCGCGCGGCCCCGACGATGCCGGCCTCTTCGGCCTTGGCGTCGACGGTGGCCAGCTCCGCGACGGACGCCACGGACAGCCCGGCCTCCCGCAGGGACTCCTCCACCAGCCCGAGGACCTCCTCCAGCGGGGCGCCCCTGGACGCCCCGACCCCGACGACCAGCGTCGGCGGACGCAGCACCACCTCGCGCTCGGCCGCCTCGACGAGCCGGTCGGTCAGCCGGATCGTGTACGGCCCCCCGTCCGTCACCGGCAGCGGCGGCAGCGGCCAGGCCACCTCGGCCCGCAGCGCCACCGCCTCGCCGTCCAGCAGAGCCCGCGACACCCCGGCGACATCGCCCTCCACGGGCAGGCCGAGGGTGTCCAGGCCCGGCAGGTCCACGGCGTCCGTGGCCGTCGTCACGACCGGCTCGGCATCCAGCAACTCGCCGACCTCGCGGGCGAGTTCGTTGGCGCCGCCCGCGTGCCCGCCCAGCAGGGACACGGCGAACCGCCCGCCCTCGTCGACGCACACCACGCCCGGGTCCTCGGTCTTGCCGGACAGCAGCGGTGCCACCAGCCGCACCACCGCCCCCGTGGCCAGGAAGCAGACGAGCTGCTCGCACTGCGCGAACGCGGCCCGTACGGCGTCCCCGACGGGACCCTCGTACACACGCGTGCGGTCCGGCCACGCGGCGGCCAGCCGGTCCCGCGCGGCAGCTCCCGCCGCCGTGGCGGAAATGAGGCCGATCACTGAGCGACTCCTTCTTCGACAGCTGCCGGGGGCCGGACGCCCCACAGCAGGAAAACGGGGTTGGTGGCCGCGAGCCGGGTCACGTCCCCGGGCAGCGGCGCGAGCCGCGACGACTGCAACAGCACGCCGTCACAGCGGAAACCGGCGCTCGTCAGGGCCCCGCGCGCGGCCGGTACCCGGTCGAGCGCGGCCATGGCGACGACCACCGTGCGCCGGGCACGCCGCGCGCACGCGGCGACCACGGCGGGCAGTTCGCGCCCGCCGCCCCCGACGAACACGGCGTCCGGGGCCTCGTCGAGATCCGCCAGCGCGTCCGGTGCCACGCCGTGCACCACCCGCACGTCCACACCGTGCGCGGTGGCGTTGGCGCCGATCCGCTCGACCCCGTCCGCGGTCTTCTCCACGGCGGTGACGGCCGCACCGAGCCGCGCGCACTCCACGGCCACGGACCCCGAGCCCGCGCCCACGTCCCACACCAGGTCGCCCGGGCGCGGCCCCAGCCGGGCCAGGGCCAGCGCCCGCACCTCGAACTTGGTGATCATCGAGTCCCGGTGGGCGAACTCGGCCTCTTCCAGGGCCCAGCCGGCGGGCCGCTCACCGGGGCCCGCGACCGTCCGTACGGCGCCGAGCGCCCGCGCCTCGTCCAGGCACAGCACCACGTTCACCGCCGTTCCCCAGTCGCGGGCGGCGGCCTCGGCGGGCGTCACCCGCTCCACGCGCTCCGCCTCCGAGCCGAGACCGGAGGCGACGACCAGCGTCCGTGGCACGTCCCGCAAGGCGGCACCCAGCTCCGCCGGACCCGCGCCCGGCCCGGTCAGCACGGCCGTCTTCGCCTGTGCCCGGCACACGTTGACGGCCGTCCGCAGCTCCCGCCCGTGGGCGCTCACCACCACGGCGTCGTCCCAGGGCAGCCCGATCCGCGCGAAGGCGGCGGCGACGGACGACACCCCGGGCCGCACGTCCAGCCGCTCCGGTCCGAACCGCTCGGCCAGCACCCGCACGATCCCGAAGAACCCGGGGTCCCCGGAGGCCAGCACCAGCACGGGGCGGTCCTCGGCGACGTACGCGCCGATGGTGTCCAGGGCCGGCGCGAGAGGCCCGAGCACGACCCGCTCGGCCGTCTCCGGCAGCCGGGCGGCGTCGAGATGCCGCCGCCCGCCCACGACCAGCCCGGCACCGGCGAGGACGTCGTCGGAAGGCGCCGCCCCCGTCCCCGTGCCGACCACCGTGATCACGTACTCGCTCCCCGCTCGCGCAGCGCCCGCCGGGCCTGAGGGTCGGCCTTGCGGTAGCCGTGGAAGTGACCCGGGTGGTACAGGTGCGAGCGCGTGCCGTGCGCGTCCAGCGCCGGGCCGACCAGGAACAGGGTGTGCTTCCAGAGCTTGTGCTCCTTGACCGTCTCCTCCAGCGTGCCGATCGTGCACTTCACGACCAGCTCCTCCGGCCAGGTCGCCTGGTACGCCACCACGACCGGGGTCGTCGTCGGGTAACCGCCCTCCAGCAGCTCCCGCACGAGCTGCCCGCTGCGGGCGGCGGAGAGGAACACCGCCATGGTGGTGCCGTGCTTGGCGAACTCCCGGACCTCCTCCCCGGGCGGCATCGGCGTCTTGCCGCCACCGAGCCGGGTCAGCACGACGGACTGGGCGACCTCCGGGATGGTCAGCTCGCGCTGGGCGAGCGCCGCGACGGCCGAGAAGGAGGACACCCCGGGCACGATCTCGGTGGCGATGCCGATCCCGGCACACCGGTCGACCTGCTCCTGCGTACCGCCCCACAGGGCCGGGTCACCGGAGTGGATCCGGGCGACCTTGAGCCCCTCGCCCCGGGCCCGCTCGTACACGGCGACCACGTCCTCCAGCGACATGGTCGCCGAGTCGAGGATCTCCGCGTCCTCACGGGCGTGCTCCAGGACCTCCTCCTGGACCAGGCTGGCCGCCCAGATCACGACGTCGGCCTCGGCGATGGCGCGCGCGGCACGGAACGTCAGCAGGTCGGCGGCGCCGGGGCCGGCACCGACGAAGGTCACTTTGCCGGCAGGGGCGTCGGCCATGGGATGGGTCCTCTCGTACAAGGGGTGAAGGGGGGTGATGCCGGACGGGCGGGTCAGAGCTTGCCGCCCCGTCCGCCCTCGCGCCGGGCGGGTGCGATGAGCGTCGACAGGTAGGGCAGGGGCGTCTCGTCCAGCTCGGCGGCCGGGCGCACGGACTCCTCCGGGAGCCCGAGCGCCGATCCCCACACGGCGTCGGCGAGCCGCCCGGTCTCCCGCAGCGCCTCGGCGACCTCGTGCGCCTGCCGCCCGAACTTGTAGGCGACCACGGTGCCGGGCCCGGCCAGGGCGTCCTTCAGCACGGCCGCCCCGGCGGTGACGGGCACGAGCGTGAGCGGCTCGGTGCCCTCGGTCAGCACGGCGCCCGAGCGGGCGGCGAGGTCCTGCATGGCGGTGATCCCGGGCACGGTCTCGACGACGGTGCCGGGCACGAGCGCGTCGATGGTCTGCGCGAGATAGGTGAACGTGGAGTACACGTTGGGGTCACCGATGGTCGCGAAGGCCACGGCGCCGTGCGCGTGCAGCAGTTCGGCGACGCGTGCGCCCGCCGCGTCCCAGGCGGCCTCGCGCCGCCCCCGGTCGCTGCGCTCGTTCAGCGCGAACACGACCCGGACGACCTTCTCCTCGGGCACGTAGTGCAACACGGTCGCCTCGGCCCGACCGCGCTCCATGGTGTCCATCACGGGCACGACGACGACGTCCGCCTCCCGCAGGGCGTTCACGCCCTTGACGGTCACCAGCTCCGGATCCCCGGGACCGACCCCGACTCCGATCAGCCTGCTGCTCATGACGTCCGGCACCTCTCCACGAACCGACGGGCGACACCGGGCTCGGACGCCCAGTGCGTGTGCAGATAGCTCGCGTGCACACCGCGCTGTACGAAACCTTCGACCCGCGGCCGGGGGTTGCGGACCCCCCAGGCGGGCTGCGCCCCCGAGCCGGGCTCCACGGCGGTCCGGTGGAACTCGTGCCCGCGCATCCTCGTCCCGGCGGACGCGAGCACACTGTCGCCCACGGCCACGGCGTCCCGGTAGCCCAGAGTGAGCCGCTCGGTCATCCGTGCCGAGGCGTCCAGCACCCCGCACATCGGCAGGCCGTCCAGCTCCCGGCACAGGTACAGCAGCCCGGCACACTCGGCGGCCACGGGAGCGCCGCTCGCCGCTAGCTCGGCGACGGCCTTGCGCAGGGGCTCGTTGGCGGACAGCTCGGAGGCGTACACCTCGGGGAACCCGCCGCCGATCACCAACCCGGCGGTTCCCTCGGGCAGTTCCTCGTCCCGCAGGGGGTCGAAGGCGACGACGTCGGCACCGGCGGCGGTGAGGAGCTCGGTGTGTTCGGCGTAGGAGAAGGTGAAGGCGGCCCCACCGGCAACGGCGACAACGGGCCCTCGCTTCTCACCCGTCGGGCCTGCGGGGGCCTCTCGTCTCTCATCCGGCCGTGTCGGGTGGTGGGTGGGCGAGGCGGGGGTCCAGGGCTCGAGCAGCCCACGGCCGCCCAGCAGAAGAGCGCCGCGAAGAAGACGGCGGTGCCCAAACAGGCAGCGGCGAAGAAGGCGGCCCCCGCGAAGGCGA